>NZ_JBSHIM010000017.1:0-291 GCF_053618975.1 Microbacterium sp. NPDC055599
CTTTCCCGCCGAGGGTGCCGCGACTGATGCGCCCGGAGCCTCGATCGCGGGCGGCGCGCCGTCCGCCCCCGCGACCACACCCGGCGCCGCGACGGTGCGCCGGGGTCTGCCGCGCGTCGCCGGTGGCGAGCCATGGCCGCCCGCCGGGACCGTGCCGTCGTCCGCCGGGACCGTGCCGTCGCCCGCCACTGCTGCTGCCGCTCCCGCCGCTGCTGCCGCTCCCGCCGCCACTGCTGCTGCCGCTCCCGCCGCTGCTGCCGCTCCCGCCGCCGCCGCTGCTGCAGCTTCCGC
>NZ_JBSHIM010000017.1:301-79794 GCF_053618975.1 Microbacterium sp. NPDC055599
GGCCGCCGCGATCTCGTCGATCGACACGTCGTCGGGCGACCTGAGGCTGAACAGCTCCAGGGCCACGCCGATCAGCTGCTGCCGCCGCTCCCGCCGCCACCGCTGCCGCCGCCACCGCTCCCGCCGCCGCCGCTCCCGCTGCCGCTGCCGTTCCCGCCGCCGCGACGCCGAGCACGACGGAGATCGTGCCGGCCGCCGACCTCGCGACGCCGCTGCCGTGGACGCGGACGGTGTGGAACGGCCGTGCGCCGCGTCACCTCACGACCTCTCCGGACACGGGTCGCCGCCGCCCGACCTGGACGCAGGCGATCGCGGGGCTCTTCGGTGCCGTGGCCCTGGGCGTGCTGGCCGGCGCGGCCGTCGCGCTGGTGCGGGCGCTGCTGAGCGTCCCGTTCATGCAGGACTTCCTGGCTGCGTTCCCCGGCGAGTACGAGCCGGCGATCCCGGTCGAGCCGGGCTTCGCGCCGTGGGTCAACTGGGCGCATTTCTTCAACATGTTCCTGATCGTGCTGATCATCCGCTCGGGTCTGCAGGTGCGCACCGAGAAGCGGCCGACCGTGTTCTGGACGCCGCGGAACAACCCCAAGGGAAAGATCAGCCTGAACCTCTGGTTCCACCAGGCGCTCGACATCCTGTGGCTCGTGAACGGCGTGGCCTTCGTGGTGCTGCTCTTCGTCACCGGGCACTGGGTGCGCATCGTGCCGACGAGCTGGGAGGTCTTCCCGAACGCGCTGTCGGCGGCCCTGCAGTACGTCTCGCTCGACTGGCCGCACGAGAACGGCTGGAACAACTACAACAGCCTGCAGCAGCTCGCCTACTTCGTGACCGTGTTCGTGGCGGCGCCGCTCGCCGCCGCCACCGGTTTCCGCATGTCGGGGCTGTGGCCGAAGAGGGCGGAGCGGCTGTCGAAGGCGTACCCGGTGGAGTGGGCGCGCGCGCTGCACTTCCCGATCATGCTGTACTTCGTGGCGTTCATCGTCGTGCACGTGGCACTCGTGATGCTCACCGGGTTCCAGCGCAACCTCAACCACATGTTCGCGGCGCAGGATGCGGCGACCTGGACCGGGTTCTGGGTGTTCGTGCTCTCGCTCGTCGTGATCGCGGGCGCGTGGGCGGCGGCGCGTCCGCTCGTGCTCGCCCCGATCGCGAAGCTCTTCGGCAAGGTCTCCGGTCGCTGATCGCCCGAGGCGAGCGGGTGTTGACAGGTCACCAAGCAAACGCTTGACTGGGGCGTGTCGCTGCCTCTCGCCTTCTTCTCCTTCGTCCGTCTCGACGACCGCTCACAGCACGCCGAGTACAACCGCTGGCATCAGCTCGACCACCGGCCCGAGAACCTCGCCCTGCCCGGCGTCGCAGGGGGAGACCGGTGGGAAGTGCGACCGACGGGTGATGGTCTGGCCACAGGGTCACTCGCCGGCGCTGTGGACTTCGTCGCCATGTACTGGTTCCGCGACCCGGTCGACGAGTCCGTCGCCGCGTGGGATGCGCTCGGGGAGGCCTCGTTCCAGTGGGGTCGCGGGCCGCTGCTCCCGGGCATCCAGCGCCCCCTGCTCGCGTTCTTCCGTCCGGTGAAGGGCTATGCCGCCCCGCGCGCTCTGGTGTCGCCCGACGTGCTGCCCTACCGCCCGAACCGCGGACTGCACCTCACCGCCACCCGCTTCGCCGAGCCGCATGGCCACAAGGCCCACGAGGCGCATCGGCGAGAGGACCGCGAACTCATCCCGGCCCTGCTCGACGTGGACGGCGTCGCCGGCGCCTGGACCTTCTCGTACAGCCACCCGCAGCGGCACTCCTCCCTGCCGTTCGACGAGAGCCCGGCCGATGAGCCGGGGTCCCTGCGCCTCCGCCTGCTCTATCTGGAGGACGATCCCGACCTCGTGACCCCGGCTCTGCGCGCCGTGGAAGAGCGGTTCCCCGGGGCGGGCGAGGTCGTGCTGTCGACCCCGGTGCACACGATCATCCCGTGGCAGGACTGGTGAGCGCCGATCTCGAACGGCGGCTGCGGGCGCTCGAGGACCGCGCAGAGATCGCCGAGCTGATCGCGCGGTACGGGCCCGCCGTGGACAGCGCGGACGCCGCCGAGGTCTCGGCGCTCTGGGCGGCGGATGGCACCTACCGCTTCGACGACACGGTTCTGGACGCGGACGGCGTCCGGACCCTGGTCGACCTGCCGTCGCACCGCGAGTATCTGCGCCGCGGCTGCGCGCACGTACTCTCCGCCCCTCGGATCGAGATCGACGGGGACACGGCGGTGGCCGTGACGCACTCCGTGGTGCTGCTGCGCGACGGCGACCACTGGGAAGCGGAGCGGGTCAGCGCCAACCGGTGGGAGCTGGTGCGAACGACGAACGGATGGCGCGTGCGGGAGCGCCGCAATCACCTGCTCGACGGGGATGCGGTCGCCAGAGAGCTGCTCGCTCCCTGAGTGCTCGGGCTCCGGCTCAGCCCTCGAAGCGCGAGAGCGGGGTCTCACCCGCGGCGGCGAGCCGGGCGAGCGTCCGCGCGCGCGGACCGAGGGCGCTGCCGAACCGCACGTCCCATCCCTCGTGGCTGTCGTCGCCGAGCGCCGCGCGCGCGTGATGCGGCCAGTTGGGGTCGTCGAGCGCCTCCCGGCCGAGCAGCACGAGATCGGCGTCGCCGTGGTCGAGCAGTCGATCGGCCTGCACGGGGTCCACGATCAGGCCCACCGTCGCGGTCGGCACCCCGGCCTCGTCGCGGATGCGGCGGGAGAAGTCGGCGTGGAAGGCGAAGCCGCGGCGGACCCTGGTGTCCGTCGAGCGGTCGGTGGTGATGCCCCCGGACGAGGTGTCGATGAGGTCCACGCCCTCCGCGGCGAGGGCGCGCGCGATGCCGACCGTGTCGTCGATGCCCAGTCCGTCCGCGGCGCCGTCGACCGCGGACAGCCGGAACGACAGCGGGATGCCGTCGCCGATCGCCGACCGCACGGCGGTGACCACCTCGCGCGGGTAGCGGAGCCGGTTCTGCGGACTGCCGCCGTACGCGTCGGTGCGACGGTTCGACACGGGGGAGAGGAACGAGTGCAGCAGGTAGCCGTGGGCGCCGTGCAGCTCGACGAAGCGGAACCCCGCGGCGACCGCCCGCACCGCGGCGTCGTGCCAGTCCTGCACGGAGCGGGCGATGTCGGCCGCGGTGACCGCCGCGGGCACGGCGTGGCCCGGTCCTGCCGCCAGGGCGCTCGGGGCGTCGAGGGGCCAGGGGCCGTGGCCGACCGCGGCGTCGGTCTCGTCCAGGGGTGCACCGGCCCGCCACGGCTCGCGCACCGCTGCCCGCCGCCCCGCGTGACCCAGCTGCACCCCGGGAACGGCGCCCGCGGCACCCACGACCTCGGCGACCCGACCCCACCCCGGCACCTGCTCGTCGCTCCACAGTCCCGCGTCGAACGGCGAGATGCGGCCCCGCGGATGCACGGCCGTCGCCTCGGCGATCACGAGCCCCGCACCACCCAGGGCGAAGCGTCCGAGATGCGCGACGTGGAAGTCGGTCACGAAGCCCTCGCGGGACGCGTACATGCACATGGGGGAGATCCCGATGCGGTTGGGCAGCGTCACGGAGCGCAGGGTCAGTGGCGAGAACAGGGTCATGGCGACTCCGGGAGACGGGGGAGGCGGAGGACGGTGGCGAGCACGGCGGTCACGGCACCGCACAGCGCTGCGGCGCCGAAGCACAGCAGAAGCGCCTGCTCGGACAGGAAGGACGGATCGGCGGCCGAGGGCAGGGCGGTGATCGCGAACGCGAAGAGGGCGGCGACGACCGCGCCGGACAGCGTGCGGATGACCGAGTTCACGCCGTTCGCGGTGGCGACCTCGTCTGGAGGGACCGAGGCGGTGATGAGCGACGGCATCGCCGCGAACGCGAACGCCACCCCCGCGCCGACCAGTGCCGAGCCGAGCAGGACGGGCAGGGCCGCGCCGTGGAACAGCATCCGCAGCAGGAACGCCGCGGCCATGAGCGACGACCCCAGCAGCAGTGCGCGCTGCCCGCCGAAGCGGCTGATCACACGGGCGGCGAGGGGCGCGAGGGTGATCATCGTCACGGCGGACGGCAGCAGGAAGAGCCCGGCGGCGGCGGTCGTGGTGGCCAGGCCGTAGCCGGTCGCGGCGGGTGCCAGGGCCTCCTGGGTGGTGAGCAGGTGGTTGGCGTACATGCCGGCCGTCGCGAAGAACGAGGCCACGTTGATCGGCAGGATCGGTGCGCGCAGGCTCGTGCGCACGTCGATCAGCGGTGCCGGGTGCCGTCGCTCCCACAGCAGCCAGGCGAGCAGTGCCGCGGCCGCGAGTGCCGCGAGTCCGAGCGTCGGCATGCTGGCCCATCCCCAGTGCTGACCCCGCGAGATGGCGAGCAGCAGAGCCGTGAGCCCGAGCGCGAGCAGCACGGCCCCGATGCCGTCGAATCCCCGCACGGGCCGCGTGGGGGCTTCATCGATGCGCAGCCGGATGAGCACGCAGAACACAGCGCCCACGATGGCGGAGCACCAGAACACGGCCGGCAGTCCGCCCCACGCGAGCAGCGGCCCGGCGAGCACGAGGCCCAGCGCGGAGCCCATGCCGAGCGTGCCGCTCATGAGGGCGATGCCGAGCACGGCGCGGCGGCGGGAGACGAGGGCGCTCAGGAGGGCGATGCCGATCGGCACCACGGCGGTGCCGAAGCCCTGGAGCGCTCGGCCGATGAGCACCGCGAGGAATCCGGGCACGACGGCCGCGATGACCGATCCGGCGACGAGCAGCGCCATGGCCACGAGCAGCATCCGCCGGCGGCCGTGCAGGTCGGCGAGCCGCGTCACCACCGGTGTCCCGACCACCCCGGTGAGCAGGGTGACCGTGATGAGCCAGGACGCATCGGCGGCCGTGGTGCCGAGCAGGGCGGGCATGAGCGGCAGGATGGGCACGATGAGCGTGAACTGCAGGGAGGTCAGCATGCCGCATGCGGCGAGCAGTGCGACCACTGCGCGCTCGTGGCGCTCTCGTCCCGACTCCACTGTCACCGTCCCGCTCGCGGGACCGCGTCCCAGGCGTCAGGCTAGCCGGATCTCGTGAAATGAACAAGCGATTGCTAGGGTGGTGTCATGAACGCGGTAGCGGACGACGTGGTCCCCGTCGACGAGGCGGAGCGGACGGCGTGGGATCGCGGTGAACTGCGCCCGCCCGCCGAGATCGCCCCCGGCCTGTGGTGCATCCCGGTCGAGATCCCCGAGGGCACGCTGCCCGGCACGCTCGCCTACGCCGTGCTCGGCGGCGACGGCGTGCACCTGATCGATCCGGGGTGGGACACCCCGGGCAACCTGTCCCGCATCGAGGAAGCGCTCGCCGCCGCCGGCCGCGCGCTGTCCGAGCTCGCGACGGTCGTCGTGACCCACCACCACCCCGACCACCTCGGGCTCGCCGCACGGCTCCGCGACCGCACGGGAGCCCGCATCGCGATGTCGTCCGCCGAGCGACGGGTGCTGGGTGTCGTGGTCGATCCCGCGGCCACCGACCCCGCGGCCTACCGCCATACGGTCGAGCGCTGGGGCGTCCCCCGCGATCGCCACGCCGAGCTCCTGGCGTCGTTCACGCGTCCGTCCCTCACCGGCGACGTGGAGCCCGACGTGCTGCTCGCCCACGGCGACGTGCTCGACCTCGGCGGGCGGCGCCTCGAGGTCGTCGCGACCCCGGGGCACACGGGCGGTCACGTCTGCCTCGCCGACCGAGAGGCGCGACTGCTGTTCACGGGCGATCACGTGCTGCCGCGCATCTACTCCGGTGTCGGCATCGGCGTGCTGCCGGGCGATGAGCCCCTGGGCGACCTGCTCGACTCGCTCGACCGCCTGGCGCCGTTCGACGCCTTCACGGTGCTGCCCGGCCACGAGTTCCGGTTCACCGGGCTGAGGGAACGGCGGGCTCGGATCGCGGCCCACCATCTGCGTCGCACGGCCGAGGTGGCAGCGCTGGTCGACGAGCTCGGCGACAGCCCGGTGTGGGAGTACGCGCAGCGCCTCACGTGGACCGCGGGATGGCAGGGGCTCGACGGATTCTGGCTGCACTCCGCGCTGCGGCAGACCGAGATGCACCGCGAGCTCGTACGCAGCGGCCGGGCCCGCGCGTGGCTCAGCCCCGGCTGATCACGCGTCGCCGCAGCAGCCAGCGGTCGCCGTCGCGCACGAACTCGTCGGCGTACACCCCCATCGCCGCGAGCACCGGCGCCCCGTCGGTGCCGCGGTAGTAGCGGAAGTAGGCGCGCGACCGCGCCCGGTCGCCGTCCACCTCGACCGCGATGCTCGACACGTCGTGCCGCGTGTGGGTGCCCGGGCCCTGGATGCCGGCCGCACGGCGCTCGTGCACGCCCGCGAGCAGCGCCGCCCTCCCGGAGATCGTCTGCACGTCCATCGGCAGGTCGGTCGCGTCGGTGAGGTCCCAGACCGCGTCCGGAGTGAAGCACCGCACGTACTCCGCGGGGTCTCCCGCGTCGGCCAGGTGGGCGATGCGGGCGAGCAGCATCGCGATCTCCTGACGGTCGCCGATCGTGCGCAGGTCGACGTTCATGCGGCACCCCCTCCCGCCCAGCGCTCCAGGTGCGCGCGCAGGTCGGCGGGGATGCGCACGGGCTCCTGCGCGGGGGAGACCGTCACGACCGTGTTCTCGGCGCGCGCGACCGGCACGCGGTCGTCGAGTCGGGTCATGCGGAACGCGAAGCGGAACGACGAGGCGCCGATGCGTCCCAGACGCAGGTCGATGCGCACCTCGTCGAACAGGCGGGCTGCGGCCAGGTACTCGCACGTCGTGGCGCGTGACACCGTCCACCACCCGAAGCGCTCGACCAGCGTGTCCTGCCGTAGCCCCTGCAGATAGAGGAACTCCGACTGCAGCGCCTCCATCTTCGGGAACCAGGCGGCGTAGTAGAGGATCCCCGCGGGGTCGGTGTCCGCGTAGCTGAGGCGGGTCGTGTGGGAGTGCAGCACCGGGCGCTCGGGCTCCGCGCTCACTGGGTGACCGTCCAGCCCCCGTCGACCGGGAGGAAGACGCCGTTGACGTAGCCCGCGAGCGGCGAGAGCAGGAACAGTGTGGCCCAGGCGATGTCGTCGGGCGTGGCCATGCGCTTCAGCGGAATGCGCGTGAGGACACGCTGTCCGGTCTCGCTGCTCGCGAACCCGGCGAGCCGCGGGGTGTCGGTCATCCCGGGCGCGACGCCGTTGGAGCGGAACTCGTGGGCGCGGTGGGCGGCGAGGTGGCGGACGTAGCCCATGATGGCGGCCTTCGCGGCGGAGTACCACGCGCTGTCGGTGCCCACGAGGTTGCCGGCGACCGAGGTGGTGGCGACCATCGCGGCGCCGGTGCCGGGACCGGCCGCCGCCCAGGCGTCGGTCACACGGCGCACGCTGCCCACGCAGATCTCCAGGGCACGGTCGAAGGGGAGTGTGGAAGCAGACGCGGGACCGGCGTTGTTGTGCAGGTAGCGCACCGGGCCGAGGGTGGCGGCGGCGTCGGCGAAACCCGCGGACACGGCGGCATCGTCCGACACGTCGGCCACCCAGGTGTGCACCGCGGGGGCGACCGCGCGCACCTGCGTCGCGGTCTCCTCGAGTCCCTCGGGGTTCAGATCCCACAGGCTCAGGGCCAGCCCGAGCTCGGCGGCGCGCACGGCGGTCGCCCGGCCGATGCCGCTGCCCGCGCCGGTGATGAGCACCGCGTCTCCCGTGGTGAATCCGAGGTCGATGGCACTCATCCCGCGCTCCTTTGCCCAAGCATTTGCTTGTTTGACTCTAGCGGCGAGGTCGTCCGAAGGCCAGCCCGACTCCGCGATCAGCGCGACGACAGCACGAAACCGCGGAACCCGGCGGCGGCGACCTCCTCGCACCGGTCGATGTAGGCCTTGAAGCCGCCGATGTACGGCAGGAAGCCGCGAGCCTTCCCCGCGATGTTGGCGCCGGTGTACCACGAGGGTGCGGAGCCGAACAGCGTGCGGTCGGCGAGCTCGAGGGAGTGCGCCGTCCACGCCTCCGCCGCATCCGCGCGCGCCTCGATCGACGTGAACCCGCGGTCACGGCAGTGCGCGATCATCCGCAGCGCCAGGTCGCCCTGCTGCTCCGACGTCAGCGCCATGTTCGACAGCACGCTGGGGCTGCCCGGGCCGTTCAGCACCAGCAGGTTCGGGTACCCGGGCAGTCCGATGCCGAGGTAGGTGGAGGGGAAGCCGCTCCAGTCCTCGCGCAGCGAGCGGCCCTCGCGGCCCCGGATGTCGATCGCCGTCAGGGCCCCGGTCATGGCGTCGAAGCCCGTGGCGTACACGATCACGTCGTGCTCGCGGTGCCGGGCGGCCGTGCGGATGCCGGTCGGGGTGACCTCGGCGAGAGGCTCCGTGCGCAGATCCACGAGCGTCACGTGCGGGGCGTTGAACGTCTCGTAGTAGCCCGAGTCCGTGCAGATGCGCTTGGTACCCACGGGGTGATCGCGCGGGGTCAGCGTCGCGCGCACCTCGGGATCATGCACCCGCTCGGCGAGCTTCTCCTCGAAGAACAACCGCGCGGCGTCGTTGATCACCGGGTCGACCGTGAGGCCCTGAAACGCCTTCGCGAACAGCACGCCGCCGCGGGTCCAGCTCTCCTCGAACACCGCCCGCCGCTCCTCCTCGCCGGTCTCCGCGAAGGGCACGGGATGACTCGTCCACGGCGAGCCCGCGGCACCGTTCCACGACAGCTCGCGCCGTCGCGGTAGGGCCCGCTGCTGCTGTGCCCACTCCTCGTCGTCGATCGGACGGTTGAACGCGGGCACGCTGTAGTTGGCGCTGCGCTGATACACCGTGAGCTCGGACGCCTGCTCCGCGAGCAGCGGGATGGCCTGCACACCGGACGACCCCGTGCCGATCACGGCCACGCGCCGCCCCCGCAGGTCGACCTGGCCCTCGGGCCAGGCGGAGGTCTGCAGCACGGTGCCGGCGAAGGTGTCGCGCCCGGGGAGATCGGGCAGCTGCGGCTTCGAGAGCCCGCCCGTCGCCATCACCAGCCACCGCGCGGTCGCCGTCAGCCCGGTCTCCGTGCGCACCTCCCAGTGCTGCAGCCCCTCGTCCCAGGTCGCGGCGGACAGGCGCTGCCCGAACCGGTAGTGGCGGCGCACGTCGAAGCGGTCGGCCACGTGGTTCAGGTAGCGCAGGATCTCGGGCTGTGTCGCATAGCGCTCGGTCCATCGCCATTCGCGCTGCAGCTCGTCGTCGAACGAGAACGAGTAGTCGATGCTCTCCACGTCGCACCGCGCACCGGGGTAGCGGTTCCAGTACCAGGTGCCTCCCACGTCGTCGCCGGCCTCCAGCCCGAGCACGTCGAGCCCGGCCCGTTCGGCGTGGATCGTGGTGTACAGCCCGGCGAGGCCGGCGCCGACGACGAGGAGGTCGTGCTGGGTGGTCATGTCTGCTCCTTCGCAGGGGTGGGGGTGAGCGCGCGCACGTCGCTCCAGAGGAGGGCCGCGGCGGACGCGGCGGGGCCGTAGCCGGGGATCGTGAGGAATCCGTGGAACTGGTCGGGATGGTGTCGCTCGACCACGGGCACCCCGGCGGCGCGGAGACGCCGGGCGTACAGCGCCCCCTCGTCGCACAGCGGGTCGAGCCCGGCGGTCACGACGACGGCGGGCGGCAGATCGCCCAGGTCGTCGACCGCGAGCGGCGTGACGTCGGGGTGGACCCGGTCGGCGGTGTCACCGAGGAAGGTGCGCCAGTAGTGGGCGAGCAGCTCGGCGGTCACGAAGTACCCCGCGGCTCGCGTGCGATGGCTCTCCGTGGCCATGGCCGGGTCCAGGAACGGGTACAGCAGCACCTGGCCGACGACGGGGCTGTGGCCGCAGTCGCGGAGGGCGATCGCGGCGCCGGCGGCGATGTTGCCCCCCGAGCTGTCCCCTGCGAGGAGCAGCCCGTGCGGCGCGAGGCCCGCCGCGATCGCCCAGTCCGCGGCGGCCACGAGGTCGTCCCGGGCGGCGCCGGGTCCCGCCTCCGGCGCGAGCCGGTAGTCGACCGACACGACGATCGACTCCGTCTCCCGCGCCCAGCGTCGGCAGAAGCCGTCGTGTCCGGCGATCGAGCCGTGCAGAAAGCCGCCGCCGTGCGCGTACACGGTGGCGGGCGCGCCATCGCGGATCGTCGCGGGGCGGTACACGCGGATCGGGATCGGGTGCGTGCCGCGCGCGACCACCGCGTCCTCCGCGTCGGCGTCGTCGAGGTTCGCGGCGGGGCGGATGCGCGCATCCACGGCGGCGCGTCCCGCCAGCGGGTCCATCGTCCAGATCGGCGGGAACGTCGCGTTGAGCAGGTCCAGCATCCGGGTCGTCTCGTCCACCTGATCTCCTTCGATCGGCGTCGGTATGACTGCTAGTCATAGTACGATCAGGAATATCTCACTCAACGACGAGGAGGTCAAGTGACCGATCACGAGAACACCCCGCAGCTGCCGGAGCTGCCCGCCACGAGCTGGGCCGTCCTGGGCATCCTGTCGTTCGACACCGAGCTGTCGGGCTACGACGTCAAGCAGTGGGCCGACCAGAGCCTCGCGTTCTTCTACTGGGCTCCGTCGCAGAGCCAGATCTACACCGAGCTGCGCCGGCTGGAGGACCTCGGCCTCGCGGTCTCCCGGGTGGAGCAGACGCACGCCGCGAAGAGCCGGCGCCTGTACGCGATCACCCCGCTCGGACGCGACCACATGCGGCGCTGGACCGACGACGTGCCGCCCGAGCCGGTGGTGCTCAAGCACCCGCAGATCCTGCGCCTGTGGGCCGCGCACAACGGCGATCTCGACCGCCTGCGCGCCGCGCTCACCGCCTACCGCGACGAGGCACTGCGGACCGCTGAGGACGCGGGGGCGCACGCCAGGGGAGCCGAGCGCGAAGAGGCGTGGCGGTTCTCCGGGGTCGCCCTGGAGTGGGCGGAGCGGTTCAACCGCGACGAGGCCGCCCGCATCGACTGGCTGCTCGAGCGCCTGCAGGGCATGCGATGACGCCGGGCCGCGCGTGACCGTCCCCGGGGCTCAGAGCCCGAAGCCCCCGTCGACGTCGAGCTTCTGCCCCGTGATGAACCCGGCCGCGGGCGACGCGAGGAAAGAGACCGCCGCGGCGATGTCGTCCGCGGTGCCGAAGCGGCGCATCGGGATGTTGGCCATGGCCACGTCGAGCGCCCGCTGGTCGAGGTCGCCTGAGGCCATGAGGCGGGCCGACATGCCGTCCCACAGCATCCCGGGGCCCACGGCGTTCACGCGCACGCCGAAGCGGCCCTCCTCCGCGGCGAGCCCGCGCGCCAGTGCTTCCACCCCGCCCTTCGGGGCCACCGAGAGCCCGTCGCGGACGGGGTATCGGCGGGTGCCGGCGCTGGTCACGACCGTGAGCGAGCCGGACGCCTGGCGCAGGGCGGGCAGGAATGCCGAAGCGATCGTGAAGAAGCCCACGAGGTCGTCGTCCACCTGGCGGGCGAACTGCGCCACGGGGACCTTCGACAGGTGCACCATCGGCACGTGGGGACCGGCGGCGTGCACCACCGTGTGGATCGCACCGTGCTGTGTCACGAGGTCGTCCGCGAGGGCGCGCGCTGCCTCCTCGTCGCGCACGTCCAGGCGGTGCAGCTCGATGTCGGCACCCAGGGCCGTGCGCACCTCGGGGGCGGGCTCGGAGCGGTGGGTGACGACCACGCGCATGCCCGCCGCGACCAGGCCGCGCGCGATCGCCGAGCCGATCCCTCCGGTGCCTCCCGTCACCACGGCGACGCCGTCGAGGGGGGAGGGCTGGCGGGCGTCGATGCTCTGCGGAGTGTCCATGAGCGGCGAATCTAACAGCAGTTCCGTCATCAACCAAGCAATTGACCGGTTGGGCATTGTCCGGGTGATCCGAGTGTGATTTACTAAGCAAGCGTTTGGTCGCTCTAACTCAACGATGAGAGAGGTTCGGAAATGCGATTCAAGAGGCTCGCGGCAGTCGCCGCAGGGATCGTGGTGTCGTCCATGGCGCTCGCCGGCTGCTCCGGCGGCGATGCGGACGCCGACAACAGCGGCGGCGGGGACGCCGGGGGCGATCCGATCAAGATCGTGGTGCTGGGCGGCATGGGCGCGGAGGGCATCCTGGCGGACAACGCCACCACCGCCGTCACGGCAGCCCTCGCCTCCGTCGACGCCGTCAACGACATGGGCGGCATCCTCGACCGCGAGGTCGAGATCACGCATCTGGAGGACAACGCCGACCCGACCGTCGCCGTCACCAAGCTGCGCGAGTACATCGCCACCGAGGGCAAGCCCGCCCTCGTGATGAACTCCGGCCCTTCCACCATCACCGAGGCGATGCTGCCGATCCTCACGCAGAACCAGATCGTGTCGTTCAACATCGGCCCGACCACCGGCTCCGGCGACCCCTCGGTCAACCCCTACAGCTTCGACCTGAGCGCGTCCGTGCCCGACTACCTCGGCTCGTTCGTCGCCGAGATGGAGGATCGCGGCTACGAGGACGTGGCCATCCTGCACGGCTCCAGCGCCTACGGCGAGCTGTTCGGACAGCTCGGTGAGACCACCTTCGCCGACGCGGGCTTCACCGTCACCGGCAACGAGGGCTTCGACAACGCCGCGCTCGACATGACCCCGCAGCTGTCGGCGCTCCAGCAGGGCGACCCCGACGTGCTCGTTCTCGACGCCTACGGCGCCCCGCTCGGCTACGTGCTGCAGAGCCTCGAGAAGCTCGGCTGGGACGTGCCGGTGATGGGCAACTCCTCCGTCGCCGCGACCGGTCTGATCGCGACGCCCGCCCCCGACGGCGTGCTCGGCACCGATCAGGTGAAGAACCTCACCATGCAGGTGTACTCCAGCACCCAGTACAACCCCGACGACACCAAGGTCAACGACGCCGTGGAGCGTATGCTCGCTGCGGGCGACATCAAGTCGTCGCTGATCCTCGCGTACAACTACGACTCGGCGCTGCTGTTCAAGGCCGCCGCGGAGAAGGCCGGTGGCATCGACGACCCCGACGCCCTGGTCGAGGCGCTCATCGACCCCGAGGTGCAGAAGGCGGCCGAGACGGCGATCCTCGCCAACTACGCGTTCGAGAAGGACGCGCACAGCCCGCACGTGAGCCCGGACCAGTTCGCGTTCATCCCGCCGGGCGAGCTCGTCAACGGTCAGTTCCAGCCCTGACCCGGCCGGCGAGCGACCACGGCCGGCGGCTCGGATCCCCCGCGGATCCGAGCCGTCGGCACACGGAGCCCGCCGCCTCGAAGCCACAATGATGGAAGGACCCGACCGCAATGACCATCATCTGGTCCGGCCTCGCGCTCGGTGCGATCTACGCACTGGTGGCGATCGGCTACAACATCGTCTTCCTCTCCCAGAAGACCTTCAACTTCGCCCAGGCGGCGCTCATGATGCTCGGTGCGTTCCTCGCGTACGTCGGCATCGTCGTCTGGGGTCTGCCCTGGTGGCTCGTCGCGATCGGCGCGGCCGTGATCGTCGGCGGGATCGCCGCGCTGGAGGAGCGCGTCGCCATCCGACCGGTGAAAGACCCGCACAACCTGCTCGTCACCACGCTCGGCGCGTCGATCATCATGGAAGGCGTCGCACAGGTGATCTGGGGCGGTGAGCCCAAGCGTGTCCCCTTCTTCATGGGCGACCAGGTGCTCGAGTTCCTCGGCGGCCGCGTGTACCCCGTCGAGATCGCCCTGATCGTGCTCGTGATCGTGCTCGTGGTGGTGCTCACCCAGTTCGCGAAGCGGAGCATGACCGGCATCGCCCTGCTCGGCATGAGCGAGAACCGGGAGGCGGCCCAGCTGCGCGGCGTGAACGTGCGGCGCTTCGCCCTGCTGGCCTTCATCTTCACGGGGGTGCTCGCCGGGTTCCTCGGCGTCTTCGTCGGGCCCAAGACCTACGCGGTCGCGACCCTCGGCGCCTCGCTCGCGCTCAAGGGCTTCGTGGTGCTCGCCATCGGCGGCTTCGGGTCGCTGGGCGGCGTGCTGGTCGGGGGGCTGATCGTCGGACTCGCCGAGGCCCTCGCCACGCGCTACATCGGCGCGGACTACGCGGGGCTGACGGTGTTCTTCATCCTGATCGTGATCCTGATGGTCAAACCGACGGGGCTCTTCACCCGTCGCGTGGAACGGACGGTGTGACCATGGCCGCTCTCTGGCTGAAACTGCGTGCCGTCCCCGGGTGGCTCTTGCCGCTCGCCATCGGCGCGGTGCTGCTCGTGCTGCCCTTCCTGGGGCTCAACTACGGCGCGACCCGGCAGATCGAGCTCACGCTCATCCTCGCCCTCATCGTGCTCGGCCTGAACCTCTCGCTCGGCTACGCCGGCGAGCTCGCGATGGGTCAGGTCGCCATGTACGCCGCCGGTGCCTACGCGGCGGGTCTCGCCAACAAGGCCGGCGTGACCGACATCTGGCTGCAACTGCTGATCGGCGGAGGGGCCGCCCTGATCGTCGGCCTGATCTCCGGCATCCCCGGGCTCCGGCTCGGCAGCTGGTCGCTCGCGATGACCTCGTTCTTCCTGATCCTGATCGTCCCCGACGTGCTGTCGATCTTCAAGGAGGAGACCGGCGGTCGCAACGGCCTGGCCGGCATCATGCCCGCGACCTCCTTCGGGCAGATGATCGACGGGCGGACGTACTACGTGCTGATCGTCGCGATCGCGATCGTCGTGTTCGCCCTCATCCGCAACCTCGTCGTGTCCGACCACGGCACCGCCCTGCGCGTGCTCAAGCAGAGCCCCGTGCTGGCGTCGTCCATGGGCATCTCGGTCTTCCGCGCCAAGCTCACCGCGTACGCGATCGGCGCGGTGCCGGCCGGCATCGCGGGCGTGCTGTTCGCCAACCTCGACCTGTTCATCTCGCCGGAGGCGTTCGCGTTCTCCTTCGCGATGACGGTGCTCGCGGCGTCGATCTTCGGCGGATCCGCAAGCATCTACGGGGCGCTCATCGGCGCGGCCGTGCTGCAGTTCGGCATGAACCAGTCGACGAACTTCAGCAAGTTCGGCCTCATCATCTCCGGTGCGTTCCTGCTCATCGGAGGGGTCGCATTCACCGGCGGTCTCTCCGGGCTCGTGCGCAGCCTCGTGCGCAAGGCCGACATCGCTGCGAAGCGCAGGGTCGGCATCGAGCCCGTGCCCGCAGCCCCGGCCGACGTCGAGAGGCTCGACGGCGCCCTGCTGCGCACCGACGGTGTCTCGAAGGCGTTCGGTGGCAACCAGGCGCTCTCGAAGGTCTCGATCGAGGCGGCGCCGGGCGCGGTCACCGCGATCATCGGGCCCAACGGCTCGGGCAAGACCACGCTGCTGAACATGATCTCGGGGTTCTACCGCACCGACGCCGGCACGATCGAGCTCGACGGGCGGCCCATCCAGGGGCTCTCGTCGTATCGGGTCGCGCGGGCCGGAGTGTCGCGCACGTTCCAGACCCCCAACATCCCCGAGAAGCTCACCGTGTTCGAAGCCGTGCAGGCCGGGTGCTACGCGACCGAGCGCGCCAGCGTGTTCGCGTCGGTGCTGCGCCTGCCGTCGTTCTGGCGGGCGCGTCGGGAGAACCGCGCGGCGGCCGAACGTGCCCTGGCACTGGTCGGGCTGAGCGCGCAGCGCGACGAGCCGGCCGACTCCCTCCCGCTCGGCAACCGCCGCCTGCTGGAGGTCGCCCGCAGCCTCGCGGCCTCGCCCCAGGTCGTGCTGCTCGACGAGGTCGCCTCCGGCCTCGACGAGGACGAGCTGGAGGTGCTGGAGAGCCTGGTGCGCCGGCTGCGCGACGCCGGGATGACCGTGATTCTCGTGGAGCACAACTTCCAGCTGGTGCTGCGTCTCGCCGACGACATCTACGTGCTCGCCCAGGGCGCGGTCATGGCGCACGGCACCCCGGAGCAGATCGAGAGCAACCCGCGCGTGATGGAGGAGTACCTCGGCGTCACGGCGGAGACCAACGCGGCGGGAGGCGGCGACCATGAGTGACGTGCTGCTGGAGGTGTCGGCGCTGCAGACCGGCTACGGCGACCTGACCGTGGTGCGCGACGTGTCGCTCACGGTGCGGTCGGGAGAGATCACGGTGCTGCTCGGTCGCAACGGCGCCGGCAAGACCACCACGCTGCGTGCCATCACCGGATTGAACCGGGTCACGGGCGGGTCCGTCTCCTACCTGGGGGCGCCCCTCGCCGACGCGCCGCACAAGCGGGTCGCGCGCGGGATCTCCTACGTGCAGGAGGGCAAGAAGGTCTTCCGTGAGCTGACGATCGAGCAGAACCTGATCCTCGGCGGCTTCTCGCGACGCCTCGGCAAGCGCGGCCTCGCCTCCTCGGTCGACGAGATCTACCAGCTGTTCCCGATCCTCGGCAGCAAGCGGGCCCTCCCGGCTGCGAGCATGTCGGGCGGACAGCAGCAGATGCTCGCGATCGGGCAGGCGCTCATGGCGAAGCCGAAACTGCTGATCCTCGATGAGCCGAGCCAGGGCCTGGCCCCCGTGATCGTCAAGGAGGTCATGGAGCGGGTGCACGAGCTGAAGGCGACCGGCATCGGCATCCTCCTCGTCGAACAGGCGGTGCAGGAGTCCGTCGCGATCGCCGACGAGGTGGCCGTGATCGAGATGGGCCGCACGACGCTCGCGGGCGCCGCGGCCGACGTGTCCCTGGAGGATCTGCAGCGGGCGTACTTCGGCGCGGTCGCGTGACGGCAGGCGGTCCCGGGGGTGTCCGCCGCTAGTCTGGGCGGGTGGATGACGGTGCGGGGATCGAGCAGTACTGGCGCGACGCGAGGGCGGCGCTGCCGCACCTTCCCGAAGCGGTGCCGGAGGCATGGGCGTTCGGTGCCACCCCGGCGCACGCCGACGAGCTGCTCGCGCTGGTGCTCGCCGGTGTGAAGGTCGGCACCGCGTCGTCGCTGTGGGACTACGAGGCGACCGGCGACCCGCTGCCCGAGGTGGGTGAGCTCAGCATCATCCTCGACGGACGCGGGGAGCCGCGCGCCGTGATCGAGACGACCGCGCTCGAGGTCGTGCCGTTCGACCGGGTCGATGCCGTGCACGCCTTCGCCGAGGGGGAGGGTGACCGCACGCTGGAGCACTGGCGCGAGGTGCACGAGCGCTACTGGCGCACCCACTCCGAGAGCCCGCGCGGCTACGCCCCGGACATGCCCGTGCTCTGCGAGCGGTTCCGGCTCGTCCTCCCCGTCTGACCGGGGCCGCGCCTGACCGTGACCTCGCCCGACCTCCGCTCGGATCAGTCCGGCAGCACGGCCGCGGGCGGATAGCCGAGCACCGTTGTCTGTTCGCGTCCGAACGCCGTGGTGACGCGGTGGGCGATGCGCCAGCGACCGTCCACCCGGCGATACGCCACGTCGTAGTACCCGCGCATCGCCACGCGGGGTGCGCCCGGGTCCGCAGGGTGGTCGCCGTGGAACTCGAGGTGCACGCGGGCGGTCGCCCGGTCGCCGTCGAACCGCAGCTGCGGCAGGTGCAGGAAGTGGATGCCCGAGAACGGGGCGTCGCGGCAGAACGCCTCCAGCGCAACACGACCCTGTACGAACGTGACGGGCGGCGCGTCGCCTACGGGCCGGGACTGGTACACCCCGTCGTCCGTGAAGAGCGCGCTCCACACGGCGCCGTCGCGTTCGTCGAACGAGCGCGCGTACGTCGCCTCCAGGTCGATGAGCTCCAGGCGGTCCTCCAGCAGCCGCAGCCGCCGTTCGATGTCCGCGGTCATGTCATCCTCCTCGCGCTCTCGGCTGTCGTCCGCACCCGCTCCCGGAACGCGGTGGAGGGGTCGTCCGGTCCTCGCCGTCCGCGTGGGCCGTCGCCCTCGGGATCGCGCAGGCGCCCGGCGTCGGACCGGGTCCAGTCGCGCACCGCGAGGCGCTCGACGATCCGCCAGCCGTCCGGGTCGCGGCGCAGGTGGTCGAGGTAGCGGAAGCCGCTCGTGAAGTTGCGGGTCTCGTCGTCGGCCGGGGATCCCCAGTGCACAGCGGTGCCGGAGGTCTCCGCGTACGCGTGGTCGCCGAGCAGCTCGACCGTGTGGTTGGCGGTGAGGTGCGCAGTGCCGTCGAAGACCGCGGTCCGTTCGCGCAACCAGGCCACGTAGGCGTCGGCGTCACCGGAGAAACCGGTGTGGTGGTCGACGCCGTCCGTGGCATACACCGCACGCACCGCGCCCCAATCCGCCCGGTCGACCCCAGCACAGTAGCGGAGCACGAGGGCGTGGATCTCCTGACGATCGACCAGCTCCGCGAGGTTCATGCTCGATCCGGCAGGTTGGTCCAGCCGCGGCCCTCCGCGCGGCCGTACCAGCCGGAGGCGGCGAGCGTGCCGCCGTCGACCGGAATGGTGTGTCCGGTCACGAAGGCGGCGTCGTCGGAGGCGAGGAACGCCACCACGCCCGCGAAGTCCTCCGGTCGACCGAAGCGCCCGGCAGGGAGCCAGGAGCGCAGCAGAGCGGGGTCGCGTCCGGCGAGCATCAGCTCGGCCGGTGTCTGAGGGGTGTCGGCGAGGTCGGGGGCGATCGCGTTGACGCGGATGCCGGAGGGGCCGAGCTCGACCGCCAGGCTCTTGGTGAAGGCGGACACGCCGGCGTTGTAGGCGGAGTACACCGCGTTGCCGGGGATGCCGCGGAAGGCCTCCACGGTGGACACGTTCACGATGCTGCCGCGGCCGGCCGCGATCATTCCGGGCAGCAGGGCGTGCGTCACCGCGAACACGTGCCAGAGGTTCAGCTCGTGCAACCGCTGCCACTGCTCCGGTGGGCTCTTGGCGAAGAATGACTTCGCGGGGCGGAAGTCGCCGACGTTGTTGACGAGCACCTCCGCATGACCGTGCTGCTCCTGAACGTGGGCCGCCAGGCGGGCGACCGTGTCGTCCCGGGTGATGTCGCCGACGAGCGCGGTGCAGCTCCCGCCGTCTTCCTCGATCTCCGACGCTGTCGCCTCAGCGGCGTCGGCGTCGATGTCGACCAGCACCACGTGGTCGCCCTCAGCGGCGAAGCGGCGGCTGATGCCGCCACCGATGCCGAGCGCACCGCCGGTGACGACGATCGTGCGCGGAGAGCGGGGAGGTACGTCTTCGTGACCCATGCAACAAACCTAGCATTTGGTTGGTAGCATGGACAGGCCGTCGCACCGGAGCGCGGTACGGAGGAGTGCGCAGTGAGTCTGGTCATCGATTTCGCGGGGAAGGTCGTCGCGGTCACCGGCGGCGGTCGCGGTGTCGGCCGGGGCGTGGTCGACGCGTTCCTGGACGCCGGGGCCGAGGTCGAGTTCTGCGGGCGCTCCGAGCCCGACGGGGTTCCCGAGCGCGACGGGCGCCGCGCTTCCTTCCGCCCCGTCGACGTGCGCGACGCGGCGCAGAACGAGGCGTGGATCCGCGACGTGGCCGAGCGCCACGGACGGCTCGACGTACTCGTCAACAACGTCGGCGGCTCCCCCTTCGGCCGGTTCGAGGCGGGCTCGCCCCGCTACTTCCAGGCGATCACCGAGATCAACTTCCTCTCGGCCGCCGTCGCCACGCGCGCCGCGTTCGAGCCTCTGCGCGCAGCGAAGGGCAGTGTCGTCAACATCACCTCGATCAGTGCGCGCCGTCCGAGTCCGGGCACCGCCGTCTACGGGGCGGCCAAGGCGGCACTGGAGAGCCTGACCCGCAGCCTCGCCGTCGAGTGGGCCCCCGAGATCCGCGTCAACGCGGTCAGCAGCGGGCTCGTGCACACCGAGAGCGCCGCCGATCACTACGGCACGCCCGAGCAATACGCCGAGATCGCGCGCACCATCCCGCGCGGACGTCTCGCCGACCCCGCCGAACTCGGGGCCGTGTGCGTCGTGCTCGCCTCCCCCCTCTCCGCGCACCTCACCGGTGCCGTGATCCCGGTCGACGGCGGCGGCGAATGGCCGGCCTTCCTCGCCCACACCCCGAACGCCGACATCGTGCGGCAGGCCGACCGCCTGCCCGACTCTGGAGGAACCCCCTCATGACCGAAGCCGTCATCGTCTCCGCCGTGCGCTCGCCCATCGGCCGCGCGTTCAAGGGCAGCCTGAAGGACATGCGCGGCGACGACCTCGCGACGCAGATGGTGCGCGCCGCCGTGGAAGCCGTGCCGGGACTCGACCCCGCCGAGATCGACGACCTGATGATGGGGTGTGCGCAGCCGGCCGGTCAGCAGGGGTACAACATCGGCCGCATGGTCGCGCTGCAGCTCGGGTGGGACGGCGTGCCCGGCACCACCGTCAACCGCTACTGCGCGTCCTCGCTGCAGACCACTCGCATGGCCTTCCACGCGATCAAGGCGGGCGAGGGCGACGTGTTCGTGTCGGCCGGGGTCGAGGCGGTGTCGCAGTTCGGGTCCGGCAAGGCCGACGGCATGCCCGACACCAAGAACCCGCGGTGGGCCGACGCCGCTGCCCGCACCGCGCGGGACGCGCAGGACCCGGAGTTCGTGTGGTCCGACCCGCGCGCGCGCGGCGAGCTCGCCGACATCTACATCGCGATGGGCGAGACCGCCGAGAACGTGGCCACGTTCCGCGGCGTCTCCCGGCGCGAGCAGGACGAGTGGGCCGTGCTCAGCCAGAACCGTGCCGAGGCCGCGGCCGCCCGCGGCTTCTGGCAGAAGGACATCACTCCCGTGCGTCTGACCGACGGCACGCTGGTCTCGGCCGACGACGGCCCCCGCGCGGGGGTGACCCTGGACGGCATCAGCGGGATGCAGCCCGTGTTCCGCCCGCACGGCACCGTGACGGCCGCGAACTGCTGCGCGCTGAACGATGGGGCGGCGGCGCTCGTGGTCATGAGCGACACCCGAGCCGCCGAGCTGGGGCTGACCCCGCTCGCCCGCATCGTGTCGACCGGGGTGTCGGCGCTGTCGGCCGAGATCATGGGGCTCGGTCCCGTGCAGGCCGTCGAGCGGGCGCTCGCCCACGCCCGCATGAGCATCGGCGACATCGACCTCCTGGAGATCAACGAGGCGTTCGCGGCCCAGGTCGTGCCGTCCATCGCGGACATCGGCATCGATCCGGAGCGCGTGAACGTCAACGGCGGCGCGATCGCCCTCGGCCACCCCTACGGCATGACGGGTGCGCGCATCACGACCACGGCGATCAACGCGCTGCGGGAGCGAGACGAGCAGTTCGCGGTCGAGACCATGTGCACCGCGGGTGGCCAGGGCATGGCGATGGTGCTCGAGCGCCTGAGCTGAAGCCCCGGATCCCGGTCAGGCCTCTTCGGCCTGGAACACGATGCTGTGATCCTCGCTGCCGCCGTCGCGCAGCAGCGTGAGGGTGAGCGTGGTGGGCCACGCCGCGGCGACCGGGAATCCCTGCACCCCCGCCGCGATGGTGGCGGACGAGCCGGGCGGGACCGTCGTCGAGCCCGTGGTGGGCCCGGTCATCCAGTCCAGCTCGGGTGACACCGCGACCGACCACGTCACGGTGATCGGCGTCGTCCCAGGGTTGCCGACCACCGCTCCCGGCCAGGTGAAGGTCGCGCGGTCGATGGTGACGGGCAGCATCTGCACCGCCGGGCGCGCGGTGGACGCCGCCGCCAGTGGCGCCGCGCAGGTCACCGCCACCACCGGTACCGTCCACACCGCCGCCCGCATCGCCGTGCGTCGCGTGATCCCCGCCGATCGGTCGTGTCCCCGCATCCCCGTCCTTCCCCGTGGCCGACCTCGAAGGCTACCGGCCGGGGGTCGCGCGGGCCAATCGACCGCGGCGGGTCAGGCGCGGTCGCGGAGCTCGGACTTGAGGATCTTGCCGGTGGCGTTGCGGGGGAAGTCCTCCACGAGCACGAACTCGCGCGGCACTTTGAAGTTCGCCAGGTGCCGGCGGCAGAAGGTCTCGAGTTCGGCGGCGTCGGGGCGCGGTTCCGCGTTGTGCAGCAGCAGCACGTAGGCGCGGCCGACGGTGCCGAGCCGGTCGTCGTCCACACCGATCACGGCCGACTCGTTCACCGCCGGGTGCTTGCGCAGCGCGTTCTCGACCTCGGCGGGGTACACGTTGAAGCCGCCGACGATGAACATGTCCTTCAGGCGGTCGGTGATCTTGAGGCAGCCGTGCTCGTCGAGACGGCCGACGTCGCCGGTGTGGAACCAGCCGTCCGCGTCGAGCACGGCGTCGGTCGCGGCCGGGTCCTCGAAGTAGCCGAGCATCACATTGGGGCCGCGCAGCAGGATCTCGCCGTCCACGTCGACCCCCGCGTCGGTCCCCTCCTCGTCCACGACCCGGATCTCCACGCCCTCGACCGCGGGTCCGGTGGTCTGGGCCGTGTGCTCCAGCGACTCGCCGGGGCGGGAGAGGGTGGCGACGACGCACTCGGTGAGGCCGTACGCCTGGGCCACGGTCTCGAAGCCGAGCACGTTCACCATGTCGTGGAAGAGCGTCGCGGGGGCGGCCGTGGCCCCGGCGATCGCGAACCGCAGCGACGACAGGTCGTACTCGCCGAGGCGGGGGTGGTCGAGCAGCGATGTGAAGATGGTGGGCACCCCGGGCAGCACGCTGATACGGGCGGACTGCACGAGGTCGAGCAGGCGGTCGGCGTCGAACACGGCCAGGGGGTAGATCGTGGTGCCGGCCATGAGCGACGTGATCATGCCCGCCTTGTAGCCGAAGCCGTGGAAGAAGGGGTTCACGACGGCGTAGCGGTCCTCCGGCGTGAGGCGGGCTCCGAGGCCCCAGGCGCGCGCGACCGACAGGGTCTGCCGGTGCGCGCTGAGCACGCCCTTGGGCACGCCCGTGGTGCCCGAGGTGAACAGCACGTCCATGATGTCGTCCGGACCGACCGCCGCGGCAGCCTCGGCCACCCGTGACGGTGCCACGGCTCCACCGCCGGCGAGGAAGGCGTTCCACGACAGCAGCCCGGCGGCACCGTCGCCGTCCAGGCAGACCACGGTGCGGAGGTGCGGGAGCCCGGGGAACACCGGGCCGTCCCCGCCGCGCTCGGCCGCTGCATCGCGCAGCATCTCGCTGTAGGACTTGCCGAGGAAGCCGTCCGCCAGCACGAGCGCGGTGGCGCGGGAGCGGGCGAGGATCTCGGCGGCTTCGTGACCCGTGAAGCGGGTGTTCAACGGCACGACCGCGATCCCGACCAGCTGGGCGCCGAGCATCGCGAGGATGAACTCGTACCGGTTGGGCGCCCAGAGACCGATGCGGTCGCCGGGCCCCACGCCCTGCGCCAGGTAGGCGCGGGCGACGTCCTCCACGCGGTCCCGCAGCTCGGCGTAGCCGATCGTCACGTCGCCGTCGACGATGGCGGGGTGATCGCCGAGCGCCGCCATCTCCGTGAGGAGGGCGGGGACCGTGGTGGCTTCCGAGACTGTCATGGACGTCCTTTCCCAGATCATGCGTACACTCCGAAGGGATGTTTCGGGAAACCGCTCGCATGCGGCACACTTGAGCAAGCGCTTGTGAGATTTTCTGTGAAGGAGCAGCAATGGCAACGACCAAAAGCGGAGGCCGCCAGGAGCAGAGCTCCGAGCGGCGCGATCAGATCCTCTCGATCGCCGCGCGCCTGATCGCCAAGCGCGGGTACTCCGCGACCACGGTCCGCGACATCGCCGACGAGGCTGGCATCCTCTCCGGAAGCCTCTACCATCACTTCTCCTCCAAGGAGGCGATCCTCCAGGAGATCCTGGGCAGCTTCATGACCGGGCTGCTCGATCGGTTCGAGGAGATCGTGGCCGAGGGCGGCAGCCCCCGCGACATCCTCGACAAGCTCATCGCGCACGCCTTCACGACGATCGAGAGCCAGCCCGACGCGGTCGGCCTCTACCAGAACGAGCTGTCGTTCCTCGGCCGCCAGCCCGGCTTCGAGTTCCTGCGCGAGAACAGCGAGCGCATCGAGGAGCTGTGGCTGTCGCAGATCCGTGAAGGGCAGAAGGTCGGCGTATTCCGCGACTCCATCGACGCGCCCATCGCCTACCGCTTCATCCGCGACGCCGTGTGGTCCACGGTCGCGTGGTACCGGCCCGGCCGCGGGCACACTGCCGCCAGCCTGACCGACAACTTCCTCGACCTGCTGCACAAGGGCCTCCTCTCCGACTGAGCGGAGCCCGCGTCAGTCTGCGACCTCGCGGCTGCGGGTGCCGCGCGGGTCGAGCACGTCGCGGATCAGCCGCAGCTCCTCCGCGTCGGGCGTGCGCGTGAGGGGTGCGGCGCTCGCATCCAGCGCGAAGCCGGTGCTGTCCGCCACGAGCTGCGGGTCGACGCCGGGGTGCACCGAGAGCACCGTCACGATGCCGTCCGCGTCGAAGCCGAGCACGGCGAGGTTGGTGACGATCACGCCGAGGCGGTGGTGCTCCAGCCCCGCTTCGGCCGCACGGTCGGTGCCGACACCCGACACCATGTCCACCGACTCCACGAACACGCGGGGGCTGTGCCGGGCCACCCAGTAGTCCACACGGTGGTTGGCCGTGTTGCCCGGAGCCCCGCGCACGCCGATCAGCTGCTTGGTGGGGCGGTCCCAGTCGCCGATGAGCGAGATGTTCTGGTTGCCGTGCCGGTCGATCTGGCTGGCGCCCATCATGCTCTGGCGTCGGCCGGTCGCGAGGATGTCGAAGATGCGGCGGAACGGCGCCCACCCCTCGATCGTCGGTGCGGGGGCTGCGGTGTCGCCGGGCATCGGCGGACCGCTGAGGAAGAAGGCCTCGCCGTCGCTGAGCACCAGGTCGGGCGCCGTGGTGAGCTTGGCCAGACGGGCGCCGAGGGACGGGATGATCCCGACGGCGTGGGCGAGCACCTCGCCGGAGTCGCGGTAGGTGTCGGCGCAGGCCGCGACGCAGACCTCGGCGGTGGTGGCGACGGTCGCGGGCGTGGGGGCGACGGTGGTCATGACTCTCCTCGGTCGGCGTGGAAGCGGGCGACGGCGGCGTGGTACCCCGCCTCGTCGGTGTGCAGGTACGTGCGCGCGAAATCCGCCCACGCGTCGGGGTCCTTGGCGTATGCGGCGTAGTGCTTCTGGAACGCCTCGTCGCGGTCGTAGTCGGGCGCGCACGTGGTGAAGTGCGCCCCGCATGGTGCCTCGACCACGGCGGAGGCGTAGAGGCGGCTGAACAGCAGCGTGTGGAACGAGCCCTCGTCGAGCAGTGCGGCGGTCGGCACGACCTTCTCGGCCGAGACGATCGTGCGCTGCGCGGCCATCGCGAACAGGTCGTCGAAGTACGGGTCGGGGCCGAGGTACTGCGCGTTGCCCTGCGGGTCGGCGCGGTTCACGTGCACGAGGGCGACATCGAGGGGGAGCGCCGGCATCGCGACGTATTCGGCGTCGGAGTAGGGGGAGCGGACGGTGCGCAGCCGAGGGTTCGCCGGGAGCACGTCGGAGCCGAGGCCCGCGCGGATCGGGAGGAAGTCGAGGCGGGCGTTCGCGGCACGCAGCCCCGCGACGAACATCCCCTCGTCGTACTCCTCGACCTCGATCGCCCCGCGCTCGCGCGCCCGCGTGAACAGCGGATCGAGCGGGATGCTGTCGAGCGAAACGAAGCCGTAGACGAGGCGACGGATGCGCCCGGCCTCGGCGAGCAGCCCCACGTCGGGGCCGCCGAAGGCCACCACGGTGAGGTCGGTGATGTCGCGGCGCAGGATCTCGCGCACCAGGGCCATGGGCTTGCGCCGCGACCCCCACCCGCCGATGCCGACCGTCATCCCGCTCTCGAGGGTGCCGATCGCCTCCTCGATGCTGACCTGCTTGTCCGCCATTCCCGCTCCTTCGCGCGACCGACGCTAAACCTAGCGCTTGTTTGGGAATCACAGTAGCATGCCCGGGAGGGCGAGCAGCGAGGGAGCTGGATGATGCCGGAGCAGGCGCAGGATCGACCCGCCGACCACGTCGTGGTCACCGGGGGAGCGAGCGGGATCGGCGACGCGGTGGTGCGGCTGCTCCGCGAGCGCGGACTCACCGTGACGGTGTTCGACCTGAGCCCGAGCGCCCACGACGACGTGAGCTCCGAGGCGGTCGACCTGCGTGACGAGGCGGCGGTCGAGGCCGCGATGGAACGCGCCTGGCAACGCGCGCCCGTGGGCGGCGTGGTCGTGTGTCACGGAATCCGCGGGGCGTACATGCCCGCGCTGGAGATCGGCCTCGACCGGCTGCGGCTGCTGTACGACGTGCACGTCGTCGGGGCGCTCGCCGTGTCGCGGGCCCTCGTGCGGCGTCTCGATGGAGAACCAGGGTCGATCGTGATGGTGTCGTCGACCACGGCCTATCGCGGCTGGGCGAACCAGGCCGACTACGGTCCGGCGAAGGCGGCGGAGCGGCAGCTGATGGAGAATCTCGCGGTCGAGTGGGCGCCGCTCGGCGTGCGCGTGAACGCGGTCGCCCCCGGCCACACGCTCACCCCGATGGTGCAGGAGCTGGTGGCCGGCGGCTACGACCTCGCCGCGGTCGAGCGCCGCACGCCGCGCGGCCGTCTCGCCGATCCCGAGGAGATCGCCGCCGCGATCATCTGGCTGCTGCGCGATGCCACGCACGTGATCGGCCAGTGCCTGCCGGTGGATGGCGGCTGGACGGTCGTGGGCCGATGATGCCGCAGCGCGCGCTCGGCGACCTGCGGGTCTCGGCGCTCGGGATGGGCGCGATGACGCTCACGCAGACCCCGGAGTCGGATGTCGAGCGGGGCGTCCGCGCCGTGCACGCCGCGGTCGATGCCGGCATCACGCTGTTCGACACCGCCGACTCGTACGGACCGTCGAGCGAGATGGGCGTGAACGAGCGCGCCCTCGCCGCGGCCCTGCGCCGGCACCCCGACGCGAGGGACCGCGTGGTCGTCGCCACGAAGGGCGGCCACACGCGCGGGCCCGCCGCGACGTGGTGGGTGGACGGCACGCCCGCGCATCTCGCCGCCGCCGCGCGTGCCTCGGCGCGGCGTCTCGGACTCGACGCGCTCCCGCTCTACCAGCACCACCGGCCCGACGTGCGCGTGCCCTATGCGGACTCGATGGGGGCCCTGCGGCAGCTGGTGGACGACGGGGTCGTGGTGCGGGTCGGGGTGTCGAACGTCGACGTTGCGCAGCTCGACCTCGCCCGGGGCGTCCTCGGCGACGCGCTCGTGAGCGTGCAGAACGAGTACAGCTTCCTGGAGCGGTCGAGCGAGCCCGTGCTGCGGCGCTGCGAGGAGCACGGCCTGGCGTTCCTCGCGTGGGGTCCGCTCGGCGGCATGCGCCAGGCGAAGGCGCTCGGCGGGGCGGCGGCGCCCGTGGCCGAGGTGGCGGCGCGCTCCGGCGTCAGCCCGCAGCGCGTGGTGCTGGCGTGGCTGCTCGCACGATCGCCCGTGCTGATCCCGATCCCCGGTGCGAGCCGGCCGGAGAGCGTGCGGGATTCCGTCGCGGCGGTCGAGCTGACGCTGGACCCCGCCGACCTGCGGCTGCTCGACGGCGCCGGTCAGGCGGTGCCGGGATGAGGCTCCTGCAGCAGCTCGACCCGCACGTCGTCGGGCCCGAGCACGTACACGTAGCGGAAGCCGTCGAGCGGTCCGGCCGTCGCGGTCATGACCGCCGAGAGCGGGTGGTGGCCGAGCTCCGCCAGCCGCGCGAGGCTCTGCGCGATGTCGGGCACCGTGATCGCGGGGTGGGCAGCGCCGATGTGGCCGTTGTGCGGGTCGATGCGCGCAGCGTCGACCCCGCGGTACTCCGCGAGCTCCAGGAAGACGCCGTCGTCGAGCCGCACGAACGTGAGCAGGATCTCGGCACCGGGGCGTCCGGTCGCGGCCTCGACCGCGGGGCCGCTCTTGACCAGGGGGCCGGTCACCGTGCCGCCCGTCGCGGCGGCGTAGAACGCGGCGGCCGCCGCCGTGTCGCTCACGGTGATGCCCATGTGGTGCAGGCGCGGCATGCCGTCTCCCATCTCTCAAGCAAACGTTTGTTCGATCACTATCGCGGAGGAACCCCATGAGTGCAACACCCGTCATCGACCTGACCGGACGCGTCGCCGTCATCACCGGCGCCGCCGGAGGGCAGGGCCGCTCGCACGCCGCTCTGTTCCACGAGCTCGGCGCCGACCTGGTGCTGACCGACCTCGACGGGGCGGCCGTGCAGGAGGTCGCGGCCGGGTACGGCGATCGCGCGATCGGCCTCGCGCACGACGTCTCCTCCGCCGACGCGTGGGGCGCGGTCGCCGAGGCTGCGCGCGAGCGGTTCGGCCACGTGGACGTGCTGGTGAACAACGCCGGGTTCTGCCCCGAAGGACCGCTCGCGGAAACGGCCGAGCGCGTCATCCGTCTCACGCTCGACGTGAACCTCATCGGCCCCATGCTCGGCGTGCAGGCGCTGCTCCCGCTCCTGGGCGACGGCGGCTCGATCATCAACATCGCCTCGACGGCCGGGGTCGCCGGCTACGCCAACCGCGTGCCCTACTCGGCGTCGAAATGGGGGCTGCGGGGGGTCTCCCACGCGCTGGCCCGCGAGCTGGCGGGCAGCGGCATCCGCGTGAACACCGTGTGTCCCGGCGCCGTCGACACGCCCATGATCACCGAGGACACCCGGGCGGGGGTCGGGTTCATCTCACGCATCCCCATCCCGCGCGCGGGCCGGCCCGAGGAGATCTCGGCACTCGTCGCCTACCTCGCGAGCCCGGCCAGCAGCTACTGCACCGGACAGGACTTCGTCATCGACGGCGGTCAGGTCGCCTGATGCCGTCGTACGCGTTCGACGGCGTGGTGCCGGTGGTCGACCCGACCGCGTTCGTGCACGAGACCGCGAGCCTGATCGGTGACGTCGTGATCGGTCCCGGCTGCTACATCGGACCCTTCGCGAGCCTGCGCGGAGACTTCGGTCGCATCGTCGTGGGGGAGGGGTCGAACGTGCAGGACTCGTGCGTCATCCACGCGTTCCCCGGTGCGGACGCGGTGCTCGACCCGCACAGCCACGTCGGCCACGGTGCGGTGCTGCACGGCTGCCGCATCGGGTCGTTCGCGCTGATCGGCATCGGGGCCACCGTGCTCGACGGCGCCGAGATCGGGGCGGACGCGCTGCTGGGCGCGGGTGCCGTGGTCACCGCGGGCACCGTGATCCCGCCCGGGTCGAAGGCGCTCGGAGCCCCGGCGCGGGTGGTCGGGCTCCTCGACGACGACGCGCAGGAGTGGAAGCGGAACGGCGTGCGCATCTACCAGGAGCTCGCCCGGCGCAGCCGTGAGACCCTGGTGGCGGTGGAGCCGCTGCCGGCTGCGGAGCCCGACCGCCGACGCACCACCTGGGCCGCGGACGCCGCGACCCCGCTGCACCGTCGACGCGCGGAGGGACCCCGGTGAGCACGGCCGAGTTCACGGACTGGCTCGACATCACCCGCACGATCCTGCGGTACGGGCGCTACGCCGATCAGCGGAGGTTCGCCGACATGGCGTCGTTGTTCGTGCCGGACGGGCGGATGCTCCTGTATCGGCCGCGTGCCGATCACCCGGCCGAGACGCCGCGGGGGACGGCGGAGCTGGTCGCGGCGTTCGAGGCCCTCACGGCCTTCGTGGCGACCAGTCACGCGCTGTCTCCGAGCGATGTGGAGGTGCGAGGCGACACCGCCCGGGTGCATACGGCCTGCCTGTCGCACCACATCCGCGAGACCTCGGAGGGACGCATCCGCTTCACCCTCGCCGACCGCTACGACGACGACCTCGTGCGGGTGGACGGCCGCTGGCTGTTCCGCGAGCGCCGCAAGTACACCGACTGGACCGAGACCACCCCGCTCCGCCGCTGAGGCCGCCGCCAGGGCTGCGGTCAGAGGCGTGCGAGGGCCCAGGGCTCGGCGGCGGCGCGGAGCTCGCGCGGGGTGCCGAACAGGGTGCCGAGGGCGTGCGCGCGCTTGAACACCAGGTGCGCGTCGTGCTCCCACGTGATCGCGATCCCGCCGTGCAGCTGGATCATCTCTCCCGCGACCCGGGTGAGCGCTTCCGAGCACACGGCCTTCGCGATCGTGGCCAGCTCCGCGCGGTCGGGGGCGCCGGACGCGAGGGCGTCGGCGGCCGCGCGCGACGCGGTGCGCGCCACCTCCACCCGCACGTGCAGGTCGGCCATGCGGTGCTTGAGCGCCTGGAACGAGCCGATGGGTCGTCCGAACTGCACCCGCTGCTGCGCGTAGGCCACGGTGTCGTCGAGGGCCCGCGCCGCTGTGCCCGCCTGCACCGCCGCGACCGCCGCGAGCGCGAGCGCCCGCACGTCGTCGAGCACCGCGGGATCGCCGTCGCCGAGCGGACGGGCAGGGACCCCGTCGAACCGGAGGGTGGCGAGCCGCAGGGTCTGGTCCATCGTCGGGTCGTCCTCGCGCGCGACCGCCGCGGCGTCGAGCACCTCGAACAGGCGCGGGCCGTCGGCGGTGCGGGCCACCGCGACCAGCACGTCGGCGGGCAGCCCGTCCAGCACGAAGCCCGCCGTGCCGGTGAGCGTCCACGCCTCCCCGTCGGCCTCGGCGTGCACGTCGATGTGGTCGGGGGCGAAGCGTCCAGACGGGTCGGCCCACACGAGCGCCGCCGCCGACGATCCCTCCGCGATGCCGGGCAACAGTCGGGCGGACGCCTCCGCATCGCCCGCGGCCAGGATCGCCTGCGCCGCGATCGCGACCGAGCCGAGGTACGGCGACGGCGCGAGCGCGTAGCCGATCTCCTCCAGCGCCAGCTGCGCCTCCCGCAGTGTGAAGCCGGCGCCGCCGTGCTCCTCGGGGACGGCCATGCCGGCGATGCCGATCTCCTCGCAGAGCAGACGCCACAGGTCGGCGTCGAACCGTTGGTCCGACTCCAGGGCCCGACGCGTCGCCGCACTGTCGGCGCGTTGGCTCAGGATCCCGCGCACGAGGGCGACGAGCTCCTGCTGATCCTCATCGGGTTCGAAAGACATCACCGCTCCTTCGGAAGGATGTCGCGGGCGATGCGCGCCCGATGGAAATCCGGCGTGCCCCACGCCGCGGACAGCGCGGGCGCGAGGCCCAGCCAGATCCGCAGCGTGTGCTCGGCCGTGTAGCCGATCGCGCCGTGCACCTGCAGCGAGGTGCGCGCGGCGCGCCGCGCGGCGTCGCCCGCGGCGACCTTGGCGGCCGACACCGCCCGGTCCTCGTCGGGCTCGTCGGCGCGCAGTGCCGCGTTCCACACGAGCGGCCGCGCGAAGCTCAGCGCGATCCGCACATCCGCCAGCTGGTGCTTGAGCGCCTGGAACTCCCCGATCGGACGGCCGAACTGTTCGCGCACCTTCGCGTACGACACGGCCTCCGCGAGCAGCCGCTCTCCCGCGCCCACGAGCAGCGCGGCGGCGGCGAGGGCTGCTTCGTTCAGGGCCGCGTCGAGGGCGCCGGGCACGAGCGGGGTCGAGGCTCCCGTGGGGGAGAGCCGGGCGAGACGCCGGGTGGGCGCGACCGAGGTCAGCTCCGCGCCCGGCTCGCCCTCGTGCAGCGCGTCACCGCGGACGAGGTAGCGGTGCGTGGCCACGGCGGCGTCCACGGCGGCGGGAGCGACACCGTCGACCGCCGCGGTGGCGATGGCTCCCTCGGCGAGGGCCTGCCGCGTCCCGTCGTCCACCAGGGAGGGCAGCAGCGCGACCGTCTCCAGGTAGGGGCCGGGCACGCCGTGGTAGCCGAGCCGCTCGAACACCACCACCAGGTCGCCGAGGGTGCCGCCGAAGCCGCCCGCCTCCTCGCTCACCCGCAGCCCCAGCAGCCCGAGCTCGGCGAACTGCGCCCACAGGGCGAGCCCGGGGGCGGTGTCGCCGTCGGCCCAGGCACGTGCGACGTCGGCGCCGCCCGCGCCCTCCACGATCTCGTCGATGGCCTCCGCGAACGCGGTCTGTTCTTCCGTGGGGAGGAACCGCATCAGGCGCGCCTTCCGTCTCCGCCGCGGGGGAGTCCGAGGATCCGCTCCGCGATGATGTTCCGCTGCACCTCGTTGGTGCCCGCGTAGATGGGACCGGCGAGCGCGAACTGGTAGTCGTCGACCCAGCGCCCGCCGTCGACCGCCGACTCCCCGCGCAGCTCGGACTCCGGTCCCAGGATGCGCAGCGCGGTCTCGTGGATGTGCACGTCGAGCTCCGACCAGAACACCTTGTTGATGCTGCCCTCCGCGCCGACCGCACCACCGTCGAGCAGGGTGCTCACGGTCTGCCACGTGAACAGCCGGTAGGCCTCCGCGCCGATCCAGGCGTCCACCACGGCGTCATCCTCGCCGGTCGCGCCCCGCTCGGACTGCAGTGCGATCAGGCGGTCGGTCGCGGCGAGGAACCGTCCCGGCGCCCGCAGCGACAGTCCGCGCTCGTTGCCCGCGGTGCTCATGGCCACGCGCCACCCGTCACCGGGAGCGCCCAGCACGTCCTCATCGGGCACGAACACGTCGTCGAAGAAGATCTCGGCGAACCCGGTCGTGCCGTCGAGCTGGGCGATCGCCCGCACCGTGATGCCCTCGGCGTCCATCGGGAACAGGAAGTACGTCAGGCCGCGGTGCCGCTGCGCTTCGGGGTCGGACCGGAACAGGCCGAACCCGCGGTCGGCCCACACCGCGCGCGAGCTCCAGATCTTCTGGCCGTTGAGCACCCATCCGCCGCGGTCGTCGTCGCGGCGGGCGGTGCTGCGGATCGCGGCGAGGTCGCTGCCCGCTCCGGGCTCCGACCAGGCCTGCGCCCAGATCAGCGAGCCGTCGGTCATGGCGCGCAGGTACCGCTCGTGCTGATCCGGGGTGCCGTGCTCGAACAGGATCGGCGCGAGCAGGGAGATGCCGTTCTGCGCCACCCGGGTCGGGGCGCCCGCGCGGTAGTACTCCTCCTCGAACAGCACCCACTCCGTGATTCCGGCGTCGCGGCCGCCGAACTGCTCGGGCCAGGAGACGACGGACCAGCGGCCCTCCGCCAGCTCGGCCTCCCACGCGCGGTGCGCCGCGAAGCCCTCGGCCGTGTCCATCGAGGGCAGCGGTGTGGACGGCACGTGCTCGGTGAGCCAGGCGCGCGCCTCCGCGGCGAAGGCCTCCTGCGCGGGGGTGAGGTCGAGGTTCATCGGGATGCTCCGTCCGCGGTGTCGGCCTTGATGGTGCGCACGTCCACGCCGCCGAGGGAGTCGCCGCCCACCTCGGCGTTGTGCGCGTGGGCGGCGTGGTGCAGCCCGAACACGGAGTCCATGCCGGGGCGCAGGCCCTGCAGATCCTCCGCCTGGTTCACGGCCTTCTTCGCGAGGGCGAGCCCGAGTCGGGGCATGCGGCCGATGCGCTCGGCGAGCTCGAGCGTGCGCTGCTCCAGCTCGGACGACGGGACGACGTGGTTGACCATGCCGAGTTCGTGCGCGCGGGCGGCGGGCATCCGGTCGCCGGTGTACAGCATCTCCTTGGCCGCGCGGGGGTTGGTCACCCAGGGGTGTGCGAAGTACTCGACGCCGGGGATGCCCATCGCGACGACCGGGTCCTGGAAGAACGCGTCGTCGGAGGCGACGATGAAGTCGCACGACCAGGCGAGCATGAGCCCTCCGGCGATGCAGGCACCCTGCACCATCGCGATCACGGGCTTGGGGATCTCGCGCCAGCGGCGGCACATCCCCAGGTAGACCTCGGACTCGCGGGCGAAGCGGGAGTCGACGCCCTGGGCTCCGACGTGGTCCCACCAGATGACGGCCCTGCGCTCGAAGCTCTGGTCGATGTCGCGCTCGGGGGTGCCGATGTCGTGCCCGGCGCAGAAGTGCTTCCCGTTCCCGCCGAGCACGATGACCTTCACGGCGTCGTCGTCCACGGCGCGGGTGAACGCGGCGTCGAGGGCGTAGGTGACCTTCGAGTTCTGGGCGTTGCGATACTGGGGGCGGTTCAGCCGGATGATCGCGGTCGCGCCGCGCACCTCGTAGGTGACCACGGCGTCCGAGTCGTCGGTCATGGCGGGTTCCTCTCTGAACTCCCGGGAGCGAAACCAAACAATCGCTTGGTTTAGTTTGATACTATACGGGAACGGTCCGCCGAAGACCACGACTCGATGAGGAGCACAGATGGACGCGACGCAGCACGACGCGGACGAGCGATTCCGCGCCGAGATCCGCGGCTGGCTGGAAGAGAACCTCACCGGTCGCTTCGCCGCGCTGCGCGGCCGCGGCGGCTCCGGTCGCGAGCACGAGGACTTCGAGGCGCGCCTGGAGTGGAACCGGCACCTGGCCGCTGCGGGGTGGACGTGCGTGGGCTGGCCGGTCGAGCACGGCGGCCGCGGACTCAGCATCGCGCAGCAGGTCATCTTCCACGAGGAGTACGCCCGCGCCGACGCCCCCGCCCGCGTGAACCATCTGGGGGAGGAGCTGCTCGGCCCCACCCTCATCGCGCATGGCACGCCCGCGCAGCAGGCCCGCTTCCTGCCGCGCATCGTCGCGGTCGAGGAGCTGTGGTGCCAGGGCTACTCGGAGCCGGGCGCCGGATCCGACCTCGCCGCGGTGGCGACCAAGGCTCAGCGCACGGGCGACGAGTGGTCCGTCACGGGGCAGAAGGTGTGGACGTCCCTCGCGCAGCACGCCGACTGGTGCTTCGTGATCGCCCGCACCGAACCGGGATCGAGCCGCCACCAGGGTCTGTCGTATCTGCTCGTGCCGATGGACCAGCCCGGCGTCGAGGTGCGCCCGATCCTGCAGCTCACCGCGACCAGCGAGTTCAACGAGGTGTTCTTCGACGACGCCCGCACCGATGCCGACCTCGTCGTAGGCGGCGAGGGGAACGGCTTCCGCGTCGCGATGGCGACCCTCGGCTTCGAGCGCGGCGTCTCCACCCTCGCGCAGCAGATCGCGTTCCGTCGCGAGCTCGACGCCGTGATCGAGACGGCGCAGCGCACCGGCGCGATCGACGATGCCGTGATCCGCGACCGCCTCGTGCGCGCCCGCATGGACCTGGAGGTGATCCGCCAGCACGCCCTCCGCACGCTCGGCGGTGCCCAGGGCGACGGCGCCTCCGTCGCGAAGCTGCTGTGGTCGAACTGGCACCGCGCGCTCGGCGAGCTCGCGATGGAGGTCGCCGGACCCGAGGCCCTGCGGGTCGGCGCGGACTACGCGCTTGACGACCTGCAGACGCTGTTCCTGTTCAGCCGCGCCGACACGATCTACGGCGGTTCCGACGAGATCCAGCGCACCGTCATCGCCGAGCGCGTGCTCGGCCTACCCCGAGAGGCCCGCCCATGAGCTCTTCCGCCCCCGCCTACGTCCCCGGTCACGGCCTGCTCGACGGGAAGCGCGTCGTCATCACGGCCGCCGCCGGAGCCGGCATCGGTCAGGCCGCCGCGGTCCGCTGCCTGGAGGAGGGCGCGGCGCTCGTGGTGCTCGGCGACACGCACGCCGGCCGCCTCGCCGAGACGCAGAGCGAGCTGGGTGACCGTTTCGGCGCCGACCGCGTGCGCACCGCCGTGTGCGACGTGACCGTCGAGGACCAGGTCGCCGCCCTCCTCGACCTCGCGGAGGACGGCGGCGCGATCGACGTGATGATCAACAACGCCGGGCTCGGCGGGTCGGTGTCGATCCTCGACATGACCGACGAGCAGTGGGACAGGGTGATCGACGTGACCCTCACCGGCACGTTCCGGTGCCTGCGCGCGGTCGGCCGCCGCATGGTCGCGGCGGGCACGGCCGGCGTCATCGTCAACAACGCGTCCGTGATCGGCTGGCGCGCGCAGGTGGAGCAGGCCCACTACGCCGCCGCGAAGGCCGGCGTGATGGCGCTCACCCGCAGCGCGGCGATGGATTTCGCGCCGCACGGCATCCGCGTGAACGCCGTGTCACCGAGCCTCGCGATGCACCCGTTCCTGGAGAAGGTCACCTCGCCCGAGCTGCTGGAGCAGCTGAAAGCGCGCGAGGCGTTCGGCCGGGCCGCGGAACCCTGGGAGGTCGCCAACGTCATGGTGTTCCTCGCCAGCGCATACTCCTCTTATATGACCGGCGAGGTCGTCGCCGTCAGCAGTCAGCACGCGTGAACCCGGAGAGAAGGAACACCATGGCAGAGGCATACATCGTCGACGCGGTCCGCTCGCCCGTCGGGAAGCGGGGCGGCTCGCTGTCCGGCATCCACCCGGCCGACCTCGGCGCGCACAGCCTGAAGGCGCTCGTGGAGCGGACGGGCATCGACCCTGGCGCGCTCGACGACGTGATCATCGGCGCGACCGACACGATCGGAGGACAGGCGGGCAACGTGGGTCGCTCCGCCGTGCTCGTCGCTGGCTTCCCCGAGCACGTGCCCGGCGTCACGATCGACCGGCAGTGCGGTTCGAGCCAGCAGGCCGTGCACTTCGCCGCGCAGGCCGTGATGAGCGGGACCAGCGACCTGGTGATCGCCGGCGGTCTGCAGAACATGTCGCAGCTGCCGATCTCCTCGGCCATGGTGGCCGGAGAGGCATACGGCTTCACCACGCCGTTCGCCGAGTCGCCGGGCTGGCAGGAGCGCTACCCCGGGCAGGAGATCTCGCAGTTCGTCGGCGCGGAGATGATCGCCGAGAAGTGGGACATCACGCGCGAGGAGATGGAGCGGTTCGCGCTGGAGAGCCATCAGCGGGCGGCCAGAGCGCAGGACGAGGGTCGGTTCGACGGCGAGATCGCCCCGCTGAACGGGCTCGACCGCGACGAGGGCGTGCGCCGCGACACCTCGCTCGAGCGCATGGCGGGCCTGCAGACGCTCACCCCCGGCGGACGGCTCACGGCTGCCGTGGCCTCGCAGATCAGCGACGCCTCCAGCGCGGTGCTCGTCGCGAGCGCGCAGGCGGTGAAGGACCACGGGCTCACGCCCCGCGCGCGCATCCACCACCTGTCGGTGCGCGGCGACAGCCCGGTGTTCATGCTCACCGCGCCGATCCCCGCCACGCGGTACGCGATGGAGCGCACGGGCATGAGCCTCGACGACATCGACCTGTTCGAGGTGAACGAGGCCTTCGCGTCGGTCGTGCTCGCCTGGATGCGCGAGACCGGGGTGCCGCACGAGAAGGTGAACGTGAACGGGGGCGGCATCGCCCTCGGTCACCCGATCGGCGCGACGGGCACCCGTCTCATGACGACGCTGCTGAACGAGCTCGAACGCACCGGCGGTCGCTACGGTCTGCAGACCATGTGCGAGGGCGGCGGTCTCGCCAACGTCACCATCATCGAGCGCCTCTGAGGCTGCGCATCCGGGCCTGACGACGGACGACCCGCGGATGGCGTGCGTCCGGGCCCCGGGGGGCGCGGCTCCCCGGGGCTCAGGCGAGGACGCAGGAGGCGGCGGCGCGGAGGTGGGCCACGGCGTCGCGCACCACGCGGTCGACGAGCTCCTCGCAGCTGGGGAGGTCGTCGATCAGCCCCACCACCTGGCCGGCGGCGAGCATGCCCGCGGAGGTGTCGCCGTCGACGAGCCCGGCCTTCAGCAGCATCGGAGTGTTCGCGGCGAGGGTCATCTGCGTCCAGGAGCGCCCGGTCGCCTTCTTCATCGACACCGCATCCCGCACCAGCTGCGGCCAGCTCAGGCCGCTCAGCTTCTTGAACTCCCACGACCGGCGCAGCGTCGGCAGCAGGCGGGACACCCCGCTTCCGCCCTCCAGTCCCTCCACGAACTCGGTGCGCAGCAGGCGGTGGGGCATGCCGTCGGCCTTCGAGGTGACGACCGTGCCGTCCAGCCCGAAGTCGAGGTATCGCCGCTTCACGGCCTCGGGCACCGAACTGTCGCTCGTGAGCAGGAACCGCGTGCCCATCCCGACCCCCGCGGCGCCGTACGCGAGCGCGGCGGCGAGACCCCGTCCGTCGTGGAAGCCGCCGGCCGCGATCACGGGGATGTCGACGGCCGCGACCACCGAGGGCAGCAGGATCGAGGTGGGCACGGCGCCGGTGTGACCGCCGCCCTCACCGCCCTGCACCATCACGGCGTCCGCACCCCACGCCGCGACCTTCTCGGCGTGCCGCACGGCCCCGATCGAGGGGATCACGACCACGCCGTGGTCCTTGAGTCGCTCGATCAGCTCGCGTCGTGGGGCGAGAGCGAAGCTGGCGACCTTCACGCCGTGCCGGATGAGCAGTTCGACGCGCTCGGTGGCATCCCCGGCGTCGGCGCGCAGGTTCACGCCGAAGGGCCGGTCGGTGCGCTCGGTCACCTCGATGATCTGCCGTTCGAGCTCGTCGATGGTCATGGTGGCGGAGGCGAGGATGCCCAGCGCTCCGGCCTGCGCGGTGGCGCTGACCAGGCGGGCGCCGGCGACCCAGCCCATGCCGGTCTGCACGATCGGATGGTCGACGCCGGTCAGGCGCGTGAGCGGCGTGGAGAGCTGCGGGGGCGTGGTCATGATGCGATCACCTCTCGGTCGCGGAGTCCGCGGGGGTCGAGACGCTCGCGCACCAGGCGCAGCTCCTCGGCGGTGGGCTGCCGGGTCTCGGGGACGCCGGCGGGGATGTGCAGCGGGAAGCCGGTGGCCGCGACCACTCGGTCGAGGGTCACGCCGGGGTGCAGGCTGACGAGGGCGACCGTGTCGCCGGGGCCGGTCAGGTCGAGCACCGCGAGGTCGGTGACGATGCGGCGCACGTCGTGGAAGCGGTGGGCCCCGGCCGTGCGCGCCCTGGCCGGCCCGACGCCCGTGACCACGTCCACCCGGTCCACGAACACGCGCGGGCTGTGGCGGGCGACCCAGTAGCTGGTCGCGTGGTTGACGGTGTTCGTGGCGGCGGCCCTGGCGCCGAGCAGCTGCCGGGTGGGACGGTCGCGGTCGCCGATCGCGGACAGGTTCTGGTCGCCGTGGCGGTCGAGCTGTGCGGCCCCCATGATCACGTGGCGGCGACCGCGGGCGATCAGCTCGAACAGCTGCGCGTAGGGGAGCGGCGCCTCCGGCTCGCGGAACGGCTCGTCGACGGCGGGGGTGTCGGCGTACAGGGTGGCTTCGCCGTCGCTGAGCAGCAGGCCGGGCGCGTGCGTGAGCCGCGCGAGCCGCACCCCGACGGTGGGCACGATGCCGACGGGGCTCGCGAGGATCGTGCCCGCGCCGCGGAAGAGGTCGCTGCACGCGGCGATCGCGACCTCGGCGCGCGTGGCCGTCATGGTGTCGCCGCCTCACTCGTCCGCGGGGCGAGCTCGCCCGCCCGGAACCGGGTCAGATACGCCTCACGGTCCGCGGGCGAGGCGGCCGCGGCGGCGTAGGCGCGCTGCCCCTCCTCGTCGCGGTCGTGATGGGGCGGATACGCCGTGAACCCGGCTCCGCCCGGGGCATACACGATCCGGTCGGTGAGCGTGCGGTCGAGGAAGCGCGCCGTGGGGCCGAGCCCCGTCCACAGCGCGGCGGTGTCCACCACCTCCTCCACGCTCACCACGGTGTGCGCCGCCGCGCCCGCGAACAGGTCGTCGAAGAACAGGTCCGGCCCGAGGCACACGGCGGTGCCGGCGGCGTCGGCCCGGTCGAGGTGGAGCAGGGCGAGGTCGAGGGGCACGGCGGGCATCGCCACCAGCACCTCGGCGTCGGCGTAGGGCGATGTGATCGTGCGGATCTGGGGGTTGCGGCTGACGGCGTCCGAGCCCGCCCCCGCCCGGGTGGCCTCGAAGGGCAGGCGCCGGGCGGCGGCGCGGAGTCCGGCGACCAGCATCGCCTCGTCGTACTCCACGCTGCGCACCGCGCCGGACTGCCGGGCGTCCGCGAAGTAAGGGTCGATCGCGATGCTGTCGAGCGAGACGAACCCGTGCACGATCTCGGACGCCTGGCCAGTGGCGCAGAGCAGGCCCACGTCCGGTCCGCCGAAGCTGACGATGCGCAGGTCGCGCGCCCCGGAGAGCACGATCTGCCGCACGAGGGCCATCGGCTTACGCCGCGAACCCCAGCCGCCGACGCCGATCGTCATGCCGTCGCGGATCAGCGGCGCGAGATCGGCGGCGGATCCGGCGGTGGTCATGTCGTCAGGTTCTCGCCGGTCGCGACGAACGCGTCGCGGTGCTGGTCGGCGACGCCGGCGAGGTTGAGCTCGAACGTGAAGCCCTGCTCGAACCGGTAGCTGCGGTTGACGTCGATCGGGTCGATGCCGTTCAGCGCCTCCTTGGCGGCGCGGATGACGCGCGGGTCCTTCGCGGCGATCTCCTCCGCGAGCGCGAGCGCGGTCGCGTCGAGGTCGGCGCGCGGCACCACCGCGTCGACGGATCCGAACTCCGCGAGACGCTGCGCCGTCACCGTGCGGCTCGTGAAGTACAGCGAGCGCAGCAGATGCTGCGGCACGAGGCGGGCCAGGTGGGTGGCGGCGCCGAGCGCGCCGCGGTCCACTTCGGGCACGCCGAAGGTCGCGTCGTCGGAGGCGACGATCACGTCGCTGTTGCCGACGAGGCCGATCCCGCCGCCCAGGCAGAAACCGTTGACGGCGGCGATGACCGGAACGGCGCACTCGTAGATGGCCTTGAACGCCTCGTAACAGCCGCGGTTGGCGCCGAGGATGCCGGAGAAGCCCTCGATGCGCTGCATCTCCTTGATGTCGACGCCCGCGTTGAACCCGCGGCCCTCGGCGCGGAGGATGACGACGCGGGTCTCGGCGTCGGCCGTGGCCTCGCGCATCGCGGCGGCCACGTCGAACCACCCGGCGACGGGGAGTGCGTTCACCGGCGGGTAGTCCATCGTGACGGTGCGGACGCCGCGAGGGTGCAGGGTGGAAGTGATCGTCATCGGACACCTAACCTAACGTTTGCTCAAGCACCCTAGCAGTTGCTTGGTTATCGACGGAACCCTCACCGTGCATTTGCCCTAGCAATTGCTTGGTTGGTATGCTCGGGCGCATCCCACCCGCGTCCGCCGACGCCGCTCGAAGGAGAGTCGACCATGGCACGAATACTCGAAGGCCGCGTGGCCATCGTCACCGGTGCCGGTCGCGGCCTCGGCCGAGAGCACGCGCTGGAGCTCGCGCGCCAGGGGGCGAAGGTGGTCGTGAATGACCTCGGCACGACCCTCGACGGTGACGGCGTCTCGGTCGGTCCGGCGCAGGAGGTCGTCGAGCTCATCGAGGCCGCCGGGGGAGAGGCGATCGCGAACGGCGCCGACATCGCCGACTTCGCGCAGGCCGGGGCCCTCGTCGAGCAGGCGCTCACGGCGTTCGGACGACTGGACATCCTCGTGAACAACGCCGGGTTCGTCCGCGACCGCATGCTGGTCAACGCCGGCGAGGACGAGTGGGACGCGGTGATCCGCGTGCACCTCAAGGGGCACTTCGCGCCGCTGCGCCACGCGAGCGCGCACTGGCGTGCCGAGGCCAAGGCCGGGCGGCAGCCGGTCGCCCGCGTCGTGAACACCTCGTCCGGCGCCGGGCTCCAGGGCAGCATCGGGCAGGCGGCCTACTCCGCCGCGAAGGGCGGCATCGCCTCCCTCACCCTCGTGGCCGCCGCCGAGCTGCAGCGGTACGGCGTGCACGTCAACGCGATCGCCCCATCCGCCCGCACGCGCATGACCGAGGGGCCCTTCGCCGACGCGATGGCCGCGCCCGCGGACGGCTTCGATCGCATGGACCCGGCGAACGTCTCGCCCGTGGTCGCCTGGCTCGCCAGCGCGGACTGCGACGTCACCGGCCGCGTGCTGGAGATCGAGGGCGGCCGCCTCTGCCTGGAGGAGGGATGGCGGCACGGGCCCCGGCGTGACCGGGATCGGCGGTGGGACGCGGCCGAGGTCGGCGAGGCGGTGCGGGCCCTGGTCGCCGAAGCTGCTGCCCCCGAGCCGGTGTACGGCGCATGAGCGCGGGCGACTGGGCCGGGCGCGACCTCGGCGAGCAGACAGTCGGCTACGACGAGCGCGACGCGATCCTCTACGCGCTGTCGGTCGGGGCCGCCGCGACCGACCTCGATCTCGTGTTCGAGGACCGTCTGCGCGTGCTCCCGTCGTTCGGGCTGACGCTCGCGCAGTGGGCGCCCGACGTGCTCGCCGAGGCGGGGGCGTTCGACGACCGCGCCGTGCACGGCTCGCAGACGCTGGAGGTGCACCGGCCGCTGCCGCGCTCGGGCGAGCTGCGGCTGTCCGCCCGCGTTGGCGACGTGTGGGACAAGGGTTCCGCGGCCGTGTTCGACGTGATCGTGGAGTGCGCCGAGTTCACCGCGACCTGGTCACTGTTCGCACCCGGTGCGGGCGGGTTCGGCGGGGAGCGGGGCCCGGCGCGGGCTGCCACCGACGAGCGACCGGTGGGTGCGACGGCCGCCGTGACGACGTTCCCGACGCAGGCCGCCCTGTACCGGCTGACCGGCGACCGCCACCACATCCACATCGATCCCGCGGCGTCCGCGCGGATCGGGCAGACCGTGCCGATCCTCCAGGGGCTGTGCACGCTCGCCGCCACCACCCTCGTCCTCGCTTCCGAGCAGGGCGCGCATCCGGCCGACCTCCGCTCGCTACGGGGCCGGTTCAGCGGTCCGGTCATCCCGGGCGATGTGCTCGAGGTCGAGTCGTGGCACGGCGGCGACTTCGAGTTGCGGCGCGACGGGACGTCCGTGATCTCCGACGGCCGGGCGGTGTTCGCATGAGCCGGGTGCTGGTGGTCGGCGCGACCGGGATGATCGGCAGTCACGTTGCCGCCGACCTCGCCGCGCGCGGTGACGCGGTGACCGTGATGGCGCGGCGCGAGCCGTCCGAGCGCGACCCCCGGGCCATCGCCGGGATGCCGCGCCTCCGGGGCGACTACACCGACGCCGGGTCCGCCGCGCTGCTCGACGGTTTCGACGCGGTCGTGTTCGCGGCGGGCAACGACATCCGCCACGTGCCCGCCGCGCAGGAGGACGACGCGTTCTGGGAGCGCACGCAGAGCGTCGGGGTGCCGCGCTTCGCCGCGCTCGCGAAGACCGCGGGCGTCGGCCGGTTCGTGCAGATCGGCAGCTACTACCACCAGCTGCACCCGGAGTGGGCGGAGCGGATCCCCTACGTGGCGGCGCGGCGCGACGCCGACGAGCGCACCCGCGCCCTGAGCGACGACGGTTTCGCGGCGATCACCCTGAACCCGCCGTCGATCGTCGGCGCCGATGAGCGCGGCCTGCGGCGGTTCGCCCGCATGATCGCGTGGACGCGCGGCGAGCTCGACGAACCCGCGCTGTTCGCCCCGCCCGGCGGCACCAACTACCTGTCGGTGCGCTCGCTCTCGCAGGCCGTGCAGGGCGCGCTCGATGCGGGCGAAGGCGGGCGCGCCTACCTGGTGGGCGACGCGAACCTCACGTATCGCGACTACTTCCAGCTGCTCGCCGACGCCGCCGGCAGCGCGCACACGATCGAGGAGCGCGACGAGGAGCATCCGTTCCAGCCCGACCGCTTCATCGTGCAGGGCCGCGGCGCGGTGATCGCGTACGAGCCGGACCCCGCGGAGACCGCCCTGCTCGGCTACGACCGGGGCGATGTCGAGCGCGCGCTGGCGGAGATCGTCACCGCGGCGGACGCGCAGCGCTGAGCCGCTCCCACAGCACGGCCGTCGCGGCGAGAGTGTCGGCGAGGGTGCCGTCCGTGCGCAGCACCTCGTTGGCGATCGCGATCCGGTCGGCCTCGGCGCCCTGTGCGCGGAGCCGCCGCTCGGCCTCGGCCGCATCGTGCCCCCGCTCCTCCCGCAACCGTCGCAGGCGCATGGCCTCGGCGGCCTCGACCGTCACGACCCGGTCGTACGTCCAGGGCAGGGGGGCGGTGGTGCGGCTGAGCAGCGGGATCTCGTGCACCACGACACCCGGTTCGCGGCGGGCCTCGGCGATGCGCGCAGCCACCTCGGCCAGCAGAGCCGGGCGCAGCAGGGCGTTGTAGCGGGAGAGGAGGGCGGGATCGTCGAACACGCGTGCCGCGACCGCCGCCCGGTCGAGAGACCCGTCCGCCGTGCGGACCTCGGCCCCGAGCAGCGCCGTGATCCGGTCGAGCAGCGCCGCGCCGTCCGTGGTGCCGGGATCGACGATGGCACGGGCGGCCGCGTCACCGTCCACGATGCGGGCACCGTGCGCGGCCAGGGCGCGCGCGACCGTGCTCTTCCCCGCGGCGATCCCGCCCGTGAGTCCGACCAGGATCGCCGCCGTCACGAGGGTTCTCCCGGTCGCGACGCGTCAGGGACGGACGAAGCGGACCTCGGTGAGCGTCTCGCCGAGGAAGGGCTCGGTGTGCGAGGCGCCGTCGAGGTGGAAGCCGTTGCGCGTGTAGAAGCGGTGCGCGCGGGGGTTGTCCTCCGCGACCCACAGGTAGAGCGGCTCGTCCTTCTCGACCGCGGCGTCGAACAGCTTCTGGCCGATGCCGGTGGAGTGGTACGCGTCGAGCAGGTAGATGAAGTAGAGCTCCCGGAAGGCGGGGGCGTCCTTGTCGCGGGCGGGGCCGGAGCCGACGAAGCCGACGATCTCGCCGTCGACGAGGGCCGCGTTCATCTTGAAGTCGGGGCCCTGGGCGGCCCAGTGCGTCCACAGCTCGGCCATGCGGCGGGGCGAGACCTTCTCCAGCGCGGCCTTGCTGATCAGGTGATCGTAGGTCTCGTGCCAGCACTGCGCGTGCACGCGACCGAGGGCTTCGGCATCCACATCACGGACCGGACGGACGATGACTTCGGGCTGGGCTTCGGCGCTCATGCGGTGACTCTACGCGCGGCCCGTGAAAACTCGAAATCGGCGCGGAGCGGGGTGACGCGCGGGTGAACGGCCTGGAGGAACCGCACAACGATATTCACGGTTCGTGCGCCGCTGGCTACGATCGTCCCTCGTGAACGTGATCTGGCGGACCCTCCTCGTGATCCTCGGCGCGCGGCGTCGCGTGCGGCAGGGGAAGACCCTCGACCCGACCGCGGTGAGCAGCGTCACCGTCACGACCCTCCCCACCGACCTCGACATCCTCCGGCACATGAACAACGGCCGCTATCTGTCGCTGTTCGACCTCGGCCGCTGGGATCACCTGATCCGCACCGGGCTGTTCGACGTGATGAAGCAGCGCGGCTGGTACGCGGTCGTCTCGAGCGAGACCATCACGTTCCGCAAGTCGCTGCAGCTGTGGCAGCGCTTCGAGGTGCAGTCGCGGTTCATCGGCCACGACGACAGGGCGCTGTTCCTGGAGCACCGGGCCGTGGTCGACGGCGAGGTGTACGCCAGGGCCATCGTGCGGGCGCGCGTGCTGCGGCGCACAGGCGGCACCGTGAGCAACGAGGAGCTGTTCGCCGCGGTCGGCAAGCCGGAGGGCGTGCCGGAGATCGACGCCTGGGTGCACGACTGGGCGGCGGCGTCCGCCCTCCCGCCCGTGCGCACGCCCGCCCCCAGCGTCTGGAACTGATCAGGCGCGCGGCGGGCGCACTGCCGATATATTGACGCTGTGCTGGCCATCCTGACGACCGCCGGGCGCGTGCTGCTGCGGCACTGGCCCGCGCTCATGGCGTGGTACCTGGCCGGGGTCCTCGTGCACTACGTGATCACCGAGATCGCCGGTTTCGTGGGTGCCACCTCGGCCACGCTGGGCTTCCTGGTGCTGCCCATCGCGATCCTCGCCCGCCTCGTCAGCCTGGTGGCCATGTTCCTGGTGCTGCGCGACGGGCTGCGCAACCTGCAGGAGGTCGCCCCGCTCCCGGAGTCCGCCGCCGACCGGCGCCGGACGTTCCTCACCGCGCTGCTCGCCGGGATCCTCCCCTTCTTCGCCGTGTACTGGGCGCAGGGCCTGCTCGGCGAGGACGTGCGCACCTACTCGGCCCGTGCCCTCGAGGTGCGCTCCGGGATCATCTGGACGGCGAGCGTCAACGGCGAACCGGCCGTCGGCTCCGAGGACACGGTGCTCAACCTGCCCCTCAACGTCTGGACGATCGCGATCATCGTCGTCGCGTTCGCCGGGCGATGGGCGTGGTCGAAGTGGTCGCCGAAACTCGCCGCCTGGCTGTCGCCCGTGGCGGTGTACTTCGAGGTCGTCTGGGTGTTCTTCTCGGTCATGGTGCTCGGCGACGTGTTCGACGCGATCAAGGCCTGGGTCGACAGCCGAGCCGCGATGGCGGTCCTGGAAGACGTGCGCGAGGGACTGCTGGACGCGGTCGCGCCGCTGCGGTGGCTGTGGGACGGGGTCGGCTGGGTGCTGTCGGAGGCCGGTCCGGTGCTGCTGGCGCCGCTGGCGTGGCTCACGATCGCCGGCGTCGTGTTCGGGCAGGCGATCGTGGCCGAGAAGCTGCGCGTCGAGAGCCGGTTCCTGTCGCGGTTCCGTCAGCACGCCGAGGCCATCCCCAACCCGCTCGTGCGCCGGCTCAGAGACCTCGGCGACGAACTGGGCGCCCGGTTCCGCCCGATCGGTCGCGCGCTGCTGCTGATGTGGCGGGCCGGCCCGCTCCTGGTCGCGTCCTACGCCCTGCTGTACGTGGTGGTGAAGGCGCTCGAGTCGTACCTGGCCTTCGGTCTCACCCGCCTGATCGGTCCGCACGACTTCGTCTTCTGGGCGGTCGCGACGCCCCTCGTGTCCCTCGTCCCGATGCTGCTGATCGAGCCCGTGCGCATCGCCGTGATCAGCGGCGCGTACGACGCCACGCTCGGGCGACTGCGACGCAAGCAGCAGGAGCGCTCCGACACCACCACCGGTTCCGCGGCCGAGGCGGAGATGCGCGCCGTCGCCGATGCCGCGGGGCTGCTGCCCTCCTCGGTCGACGCGGTCGCCGCGGCCGTCGTCGCCGCCCCGCCGCGCGATGCCGTGGGGGGTCAGAGCTCGAACGCGAACCTGAGGAACGAGCCGCCCGCGTCGTAGGGTCGCACGTCCACCCAGAACGGGCCCTCCGCGTCGTCCGGCACCACGAACGGCACGACCAGCTCGTACTCCCCGGCCTCTGCGCTCAGGCACGTCTCCGGCTCGTCCGGGTCGGACAGCAGCCCGATCTCCAGACGCACGGGGCGCCACTCGCGGCCCGTCGCCCGCTCCACCAGCTTCGGGGTCTCGCAGCCGATGCCCGCGGTGCTCGCGTCGACCGGCACCGCCACGGCGATCAGCCGCGTGCCGTCGGGGACGTCGAGGCCGCTCACGTCGTCGATCTCGCCCCCGCGCACCGGGCCCCACTCGGCTCCGGCGAGGTCGGCCGAGGCGTCTTCGTCGACCGTGATCGCGGTGACCGCCCTGGCCCCGAACCCGAAGTACTGATACCACTCCTGCCAGCCGACGGCCGCGGCGGTGACCGGGGCGAGCACCGCGAGGGCGACGAGCGCGACGGCGTTGCGACGCCACCACGACGGCCGACGCGGCACCGGTGCGGGCTCGACCGTGGGCGCGGGCGGGAGCGGCGGAGGCGGGATCGTCATCCGCGGGCCCACCCGTTCTCGTCCAGGAGGATGGCGGCCTCGACCGGGAGGTCGGCGAGGTCGAGCGGCAGGTCGACGACCCCGTCGAGCAGGACCTCGCCGATGCCGGCGCCCGCGACCCCGAGGCGCAGGGTGGCGCGGTCGTCCGTGACGTCGTCTGGCAGCTCGAACGCCAGACTCCCCGCGCGCGGGACGCCGGTCACCAGCCGCTGCTGCGCGAACGTCGTCCCGCGATCGGTGGCGCTGAACGTGCGGTCGCCGATGGTGAGCTGCGCGAGCGAGAGGGTGCTGAGGTCCTGCGTCACGGCGGACGCGGCCTCCAGGTCGACCACCAGCCAGGTGCCGTCGGCCGACCAGCCGTCCGCGTCTTCGACCCGGTCGGCCAGGCGCACGTCGGTGATCGTCACGACGAGGTTGCGCACGGCGGCCTCCTCGCCGATCCGCGTGACCCGGGGGAACGCGGCCGTCGCGGCGTCGTCCGGAAGCGTGACCTTCGACACCACCCACGCGCCGGCGAGCAGCGCCGCGGTGAGCAGCCACACGAGGACGTGCTTCTTCACGGTGCCGTCCCCTCGCCGATCCGTGCCGTGAGGGTCGCGCCGACCCGCACGTCGGTCCAGTAATCCCCGCGGATCACCCGTGAGCCGACCGCGTGCGTGGAGTCCGGCAGGGTGAGCGTGAGCTCCTCGCCCTCCCGGTAGTCGTCCGGCCCCACGAGCCAGGCGAGCAGCAGTCGTGCGGGGACGTCGGGCTGCAGCGTCGGGGCCCCGCGTCCGTCGTCGGCCCGCGACACCTGCCCCTTCTCGTCGAGGCCCTCGATGCGGATGCCGTCGACCACCGCCGACTCGGGGACGCCCGAGGTCGAGCCGCGCGGGGCGTGGAAGGTGTTCACCGCGTCGACCGTGACCACCAGCACGCGCTCGCCCTTCTCCTCCTCGGGGAACACCCACGTCTGCCCGCGGTCGTCGCGCAGCTCCACCGCCACGACCGTCAGCTCCAGGTCGGACCCCGCGTACGTCTCACCCACCGCGACCGTGGGGGTCGGGTCGACCGCGGCCGCCTCCAGCCCGCCGAACACCGCGGTGCCGGCGAGGAGCAGCGCCCCCGCGCCGGTGAGCAGCCACGGGGTCGGGATCAGGTCGATGCTGCGCCGCGCCCACCCCAGCACCCTGGCCCGGGCGGCGGACGCGTCGCTGCGGCCCTGCGGCGCCGTCCCCTCCGGCGGTGTCGTGGTCACGGCAACAGCATAGGGGCGAGGTCGTGCGGCCCGGGCTCCCGCCGAAACAGGGGCCCGGTCATAGGCTGAGGATCATGGCCGAGCTCCCGCCGGATGCCGCGTCGTCCGCCCCCCTCTCCGACCGTGCGATCGACCTCGCGCGCCGCTGGGTGATCGAGGCCGCGGCGGCCGACGTCGACCCCGCGGCCGCACGCCTGGCCGGGGTGCTGCGCGACGCGAACGGCCTGCCCTTCACGCTCGGCTTCGTCGACGGGGTGATGCGCCCGGAGAGCCTGACCGCGGCCGCCGCCCGCCTGCACCGCATCGCGCCGATCGTGCCCGAGTTCCTGCCCTGGTACCTGCGCTCGGCCGTGCGCCTGGGCGGGGGTGTCGCGCCCGTGCTGCCGACCCCGGTCGTGCCGATCGCGCGGCGGGCGCTGCGCGACATGGTCGGGCACCTCGTGGTCGACGCGCGTCCCGCCAAGCTCGGCCCCGCGATCGAGCGGCTGCGTGCCTCGGGCTCGCGGCTCAACCTCAATCTGCTGGGCGAGGCGGTGCTGGGCGAGGCCGAAGCGCAGCGCCGGCTCGACGGCATCCACGAGCTCATCCGCCGCGCCGACGTGGACTACGTGTCGGTCAAGGTGTCGGCCATCATGAGCCGCATCTCGATGTGGGGGTTCGACGTCGTCGTCGACCGCGTGGTGCAGCGTCTGCTGCCGCTGTACCTGACCGCGGCGGACGACGGCACCTTCATCAACCTCGACATGGAGGAGTACCGCGACCTCGACCTCACGATCGCGGTGTTCACGCGGCTGCTGGAGGATCCGCGGCTGGCGCGGCTGGAGGCCGGCATCGTGCTGCAGGCCTACCTGCCCGACGCGCTGCCCGCGCTGCAGGAGCTGACCGCGTGGGCGCAGGACCGCGTGGCCCACGGGGGTGCCCGCATCAAGGTGCGGCTCGTGAAGGGCGCGAACCTCGCCATGGAGCACGTCGAGGCGCGGCTGCACGGCTGGACCCCCGCGACCTACGACACCAAGCTCGACACCGACGCGAACTACCTCCGCTGCCTGGACTGGGCGCTCACGCCCGCGCACACCTCCGCCGTGAAGCTGGGGATCGCCGGGCACAACCTGTTCGGCATCGCCTACGCCTGGCTGCTCGCGGGCGAGCGCGGCGTGCGCGATGCGATCGAGTTCGAGATGCTGCTCGGGATGGCGCAGGGCCAGGTGCGGGCCGTGTCGCGCGAGGTCGGGCCGGTGCTGCTGTACGTGCCCGTGGTCGCCCCGGCCGAGTTCGACGTGGCCATCAGCTACCTGGTGCGGCGGCTGGAGGAGAACGCGTCGTCCGACAACTTCCTGTCCGCGGCCTTCCGGCTGCACGAGGACGAGGGGCTGTTCGCCCGGGAGCGCGACCGGTTCCTCGACGCCCTCGACCGCTCCACGGACGCGACCCTGCTCCGCGGACCGCGCCGCACGCAGGACCGGCTCGCACCCGTGCACGAGTCGGTCCGCCCGACCGCCGCGGCCCCGATCCCCGAGGCCGACCTGACGCAGGCGGTGCTGGGCATCGCCCGCGGCACCGACGGCGCGGACACCGGGGCCTTCCTGGAGACGGCGGTGTACGCGGCCCGCGAGCGCGGTGAGGACACGGGCGGCGCTCCGGGCTTCGCCAACGCGCAGGACACCGACCTCGCGCTGCCCGCCAACCGGGAGTGGGCCGACGGGATCCGCGGTCGCCTGGCCGACTCGACCGTGGGGGAGGCCGTGCTCGCCGCCGCCCGCGTGGACGACGCCGACGAGCTCGGGCGCCTCGTGCGGGGCGTGCGCGCCGCGGCCGCGTCGTGGGGCTCGCGTCCGGCGGCGGAGCGCGCGGAGGTGCTGCTACGGGCCGCCGCCGCGCTCGACGGTCGGCGCGGGGAGCTGATCGAGGTGGCCGCGGCGGAGACCGGAAAGGTGTTCGCCGAGGCCGACGTGGAGGTCAGCGAGGCCGTCGACTTCGCCCGCTACTACGCCTCCACGTGCCGCGAGCTCGACGCGATCTCCGGTGCGGTGTTCGAGCCGGCGCGCGTGACCGTGGTCGCGCCGCCCTGGAACTTCCCGCTGGCGATCCCGGCCGGAGGAGTGCTCGCCGCGCTCGCCGCCGGCTCGGGGGTCGTGCTCAAGCCCGCCCCGCAGGCGCGACGCTGCGCCGCCGCGCTCGCCGAGGCCCTGTGGGAGGGCGGCGTGCCGCGCGAGGTGCTCGCCCTGGTCGACATCGAGGAGGGCGAGCTCGGACGGGCGCTGATCACCGACGAGGCCGTGGACCGCGTGATCCTCACCGGCTCGTGGGAGACGGCGGCGTTGTTCCGCTCGTGGCGCCCCGACCTGCCGCTGCTCGCCGAGACCAGCGGCAAGAACGCCATGATCATCACGCCGTCCGCCGACCTCGACCTGGCCGTCGCCGACCTGGTCAAGAGCGCCTTCGGGCATGCGGGGCAGAAGTGCTCCGCCGCCTCCCTCGCGATCCTCGTCGGCCCTGTCGGCCGTTCGCAGCGCTTCGCCCGGCAGCTCGCCGACGCGGTCCGCTCTCTGCGCGTGGGCTGGCCGGCGGATCCGTCGGCCGAGGTGGGCCCCGTGATCGAGACACCCCAGGGCAAGCTCGCCTGGGCGCTCACCGAGCTGGAGGGCGACGAGCGGTGGCTGATCGAGCCCGCCCCCGTGGACGGCGACGAGAGCGGACGGCTGTGGCGGCCCGGCGTGCGCGTGGGCGTGCAGCCGGGGTCGCGCTTCCACCTCGAGGAGTTCTTCGGCCCGGTGCTCGGCATCATGCACGCGCCCACGCTCGCGCGCGCGATCGAGCTGCAGAACGCGGTCGCGTACGGCCTCACGGCCGGGCTCCACACGCAGGACCCCGACGACCTGTCGCTCTGGCTCGACCGGGTGCAGGCGGGCAACCTCTACGTCAACCGCGGCACCACGGGGGCGATCGTGCAGCGGCAGCCCTTCGGCGGCTGGAAGCGGTCGTCGGTCGGCCCCGGTGCGAAGCCGGGCGGCCCGAACCACCTGATCGGCCTCGGCACGTGGCGCTCGCAGCCCGGGGGCGCGGCATCGAGCACCCTGCACCTGCGGGGACTCGACTCGCGCATCACGGCGCTCATCGAGTCGGCGCAGCCGTCGCTGGCGTACGAGGCCTTCGAGTGGCTGCGGCGCGCGGCCCTGTCGGATGCCCTGGCCTGGGACCGAGAGTTCGGGCGGGTGCGCGACGTGTCGCGGCTGGAGGTGGAGCGCAACCTGTTCCGCTACCGTCCGGGGCACGTGGAGATCAGGGCGACCGAGGACGCAAGGCTGCAGGACGTGCTGCGGGTCGTGATCGCGGGGGTCCGCGCGGGGGCGGACTTCGTGCTCTCCACCCCGGTGGGGCTGCCGGCCGGGGTGCGGCACGCGCTGGGCGACCTCGACGCGGTGGTGTTCCTGGAGTCGGACGAGGAGTGGATGCAGCGCCTGCTGCCCGCGGAGGAGGAGCCGGCGGAGGGCGCGAGCGCGGGCGCGCGGTACGACCGGGTGCGTCTGGTGGGCGGCCGGGAGGCGGTCGCGACGCTGCGGGCGTCGCTGGCGGCGGCGACCGCGGGCGACCCCGACCTGGCGGTGTACGACGCGGAGGTGACCGCGGCCGCCCGCATCGAGCTGCTCCCGTTCGTGCACGAGCAGTCGATCTCCATCACGGCGCACCGCTACGGCAACCTCGACCCCTGGAGTGCTCCCGTCATCTGACCCCGCCCCCGCCCGCCGCGCCCACCGGTGCGGGGTCGAAAAGGTGCGTTCCGCGGGCGTGTCCGGCGCGTCTTCGATCCGGCACCGCCGGGCGTGTAAAAGATTCTTGACACGAGCATCCGCCGCGCGTAGCCTCATGTCAAGAATCCTTTACATTCGGAGGGCGTCATGGTCTACGAGGAACGCAATGTCTGGGCGGGGCTCATCATCAGCCCGATCGTGCTCGTCGCCTACGTGGTGCTCGTGCTGCAGCAGGCGGCGGGCGGGCCGCTCACCGCGGTCGACTGGTTCCCGCTCATGCTCTGGAGCATCGGCGGCGGCATCGTCGGCACCATCCTGCTCAGCGTCGCCTGGGGCATCCTGGCCGGGATGCGCGACCCCGACGGCGTCGGCCGCTCCGACATCCGCGACCGCGACATCGGCCGCATGGGCGCCCGCGTGGAGCAGGCGTTCGTGGCGATCGCCGGACTCGGCGTGATCGTGCTGTGCGGGATCGGAGCCGACGTCTTCTGGATCGCGAACACGATGTTCCTCGGGTTCTTCGTGGCCGCGGTGGTCGGCGGCATCGCCCGGGTGATCGCCTACCGGCGGGGGCTCGTGTGATGGTCAAGCCCACCCTCGTCTCCAACAGCATCCGCGCCCACCGCGAGCGGGCAGGGCTCACCCAGGCCGAGCTCGCCAAGACCGTCGGCGTGACGCGCCAGACGCTCATCGCGATCGAGCAGCAGAAATACTCGCCCACGCTCGAGCTCGCGTTCCAGATCGCCCGTGCCTTCGGCGTCGGGCTCGACGAGCTGTTCTCCTATCCGAGCGCCCCCGGAGGTGCCGCATGACCGCCCGCATGGCCGCCTGGCGTCGCGAGACCTACGGCCCCGCCGACGGAGTCGCGCTCGAACGCCTCCCCCTGCCGCAGCCGCACCACGGCGAGGTGCTGCTCCGCGTGCGGGCCACCGCGCTCAATGCGGGCGACGTGCGGCTGCTGCTCGGCGATCCGCTGCTCGTGCGACCGGCGTTCGGGCTCACCCGGCCGAAGCATCCCGTGCGCGGCATGGAGGTCGTCGGCACGGTCGTGGGCGTCGGGCCCGACGTGGTGGGCGCCGAGCTCGACGAGCACGTGGTCGGCGAGCTCGTGGGCGGCGGAGGTCTCGCGGAGTACGTGCGGGTGCCGGCCGCCCGGCTCGTGCCGCTGCCGCCGGGCGTGGAGCCCGAGGTCGCCGCCACGCTCCCGGTCGCCGGGGGCACGGCGTGGCAGGCGCTCGACCTCGGCGGGGTCGGACTGCACGGCGGCACCCCGCGGGTGCTGGTGATCGGGGCGTCGGGCGGGGTCGGCACGTTCGCGGTGCAGCTCGCCGCGCTGCGCGGGGCCGAGGTGTGGGCGTCGTGCCGCGACCGCAACCAGCCGCTGATCGAGCGCCTCGGGGCCGTGCGCACGTTCGACCACCGGGTCACGCCCCTGCGCGAGCTGCCCGCGGGGCACTTCGACGCGATCATCGACGTCGCGGGCGGCATCCCGCTGCGGCAGCTGCAGCGACTGGTGGTGCCCGGCGGTCGCGTGGTGCTGGTCACCGGCGACGGCGGGCCCGTGCTGGGTCCGATCCCGCGCATGCTGAGGGCGGTCGTGCTGTCGCTCGGGTCGCGGCGCATCCGCCCGCTCGCGGCGACGCCCCGGCCCGAGGTGCTCGCCCGGCTGCTCGAGCTCGTGGCGGATGGCAGCCTCGTGCCGGTGATCGCCGAGACCTACGACTTCGCCGGGGCCGGGGCCGCGCTCGCCCGGCTGCAGGAGGGGCACGTGGTCGGAAAGCTGGTCGTGCGCGGCACCTGAGCGCGGCGGCGCGGGATCTGGCGGGCGGTCAGGCGCGGGTGGCACAATGGTCACCGGCGTGCCCGAGTCGCATCTTCCCCGCACCCGCTCCCGCGCGAGCGACGGGTCGAAGGACCGCCGGGCCCCTGGACAGCGTCCGCCGCGCCCGTTCACACGAGGAGCATCCATGTCGACGCCGGAGACCGCCGTCACCACCGCCCCTGCGCGCACCGCGCACCGCCGCCACTACCTGATGTGCCGTCCAGAGCACTTCACGGTGAACTACTCGATCAACCCGTGGATGGAGCCGGCCAAGCCGACCGACACGGCCCGTGCGGTCGAGCAGTGGCAGAAGCTGTACGACCTGTACGTCGAGCTGGGTCACGAGGTCGAGCTGATCGAGCCGCTCGCCGGATACCCCGACATGGTCTACACGGCCAACGGCGGCTTCCTGATCGACGGCCGCGCGTACGTGCCCGAGTTCCGCTTCGTCGAGCGTCAGGGCGAGGCCCCGGCGTTCGCCGACTGGTTCCGCGCCAACGGCTACGACACGGTGCTGCCCGAAGAGGTCAACGAGGGTGAGGGCGACTTCCTGCTGGTGGGTGACGTGATCCTCGCCGGCACCGGGTTCCGCTCCACGGGCGACAGCCACCGCGAGGTGGGCGAGGTGTTCGGCCGCGAGGTCGTGTCGCTCAACCTCGTCGACCCGCGCTTCTACCACCTCGACACCGCCATCGCGGTGCTCGACCCGGTGCAGGGCGTGGAGAACGGCGGCCCGGAGCGCGCCAACATCGCCTACCTGCCCGGTGCCTTCGACGACGCCAGCCGGGCCGAGCTCGAGCGGCGCTTCCCGGACGCGATCCTGGTGTCCGACGAGGACGGCGCGGTGTTCGGCCTCAACTCGTCCAGCGACGGCTACAACGTGATCATCTCGCCGCGCGCGAAGGGCTTCGAGCAGCAGCTGCGCGAGCGCGGGTACAACCCGATCACGGTCGACCTGTCCGAGCTGCTGCTCGGCGGCGGCGGCATCAAGTGCTGCACGCTCGAACTGCGCGGTGCGAAGTGACCGCGGTCGAGCCGGTGACCGCGGCGGCCGCTGAGGCCACGGCGCACGCGGAGCCGCACGTCGCGCACAACTACCACCCGCTGCCGGTCATGATCGCGCGGGGCGAGGGCGCGTGGGTCACCGACGTGGAGGGCAAGCGCTACCTCGACCTGCTCGCCGCCTACTCGGCCGTGAACTTCGGTCACCGCCACCCCGCCCTGGTCGCCGCCCTCACGGAGCAGCTCGGCCGCGTGACCCTGGTGAGCCGGGCGTTCCAGAGCGACACGCTCGAGCCCTTCGCCGCGGCGCTCGCCGAGCTGTGCGGCAAGGAGCTCGTGCTCCCGATGAACACCGGCGCCGAGGCCGTGGAGACCGGCATCAAGGTCGCCCGCGCCTGGGGCTACCGCGTGAAGGGCATCCCCGAGGGCGAGGCGCGCATCGTGGTGGCCAACGGCAACTTCCACGGGCGCACGACCACCATCGTGAGCTTCAGCGACGACGAGACCGCGCACGACGACTTCGGCCCCTACACGCCGGGCTTCGACCGGGTGCCGTTCGCCGACGCCGACGCCATCGAGGCCGCGATCACGGAGAACACCGCGGCCGTGCTGGTCGAGCCGATCCAGGGCGAGGCCGGGGTCGTGATCCCGCCGGAGGGCTACCTGCGCCGCATCCGCGAGATCTGCGACGCGAAGAACGTGCTGTTCATCGCCGACGAGATCCAGGCGGGACTGGGCCGCGTGGGCGAGACGTTCGCGTGCGACCGCGAGGGCGTCGTGCCCGACCTGTACCTGCTCGGCAAGGCGCTCGGCGGCGGCATCCTCCCGGTGTCGGCCGTGGTGGGCGACCGCGACGTGCTGGGCGTGATCCGCCCGGGCGAGCACGGGTCGACGTTCGGCGGCAACCCGCTCGCGGCGGCGGTCGGGCTGCGCGTGGTGGAGATGATGCAGACGGGCGAGTTCCAGGAGCGCGCACGGGCTCTGGGTGCGCACCTGGAGGCCGCGCTGCAGCCGCTCATCGGCCACGGCGTGACCGCGGTGCGCATCGCGGGGCTGTGGGCCGGCGTCGACATCGACCCGGCGATCGGGACGGGCCGGGCGGTCGCGGAGAGGCTGTCGGAGCGGGGTGTGCTCGTGAAGGACACGCACGGCCAGACCATCCGCATCGCCCCGCCGCTCGTGATCCGCGCGACCGAGCTCGACTGGGCGGTCGAGCAGCTCAAGCTCGTGCTGGCGGGCTGAGCGCCTCACACGCACGCGAAGGATCCGCGGGCGGGCACCGGTCTCCGGTCGTCCCGTCCGCGGTTCCGTCTGCGGGAGCGCTCAGGCCGGCGGGTTGTCCGGGTCGAGCGTCTTCAGGGTGTCCTCCTCGGCGGGGTTGTCCGCGTCGAGGCCGTCCTCCGTGTTCTCCGAGCCGCCGAGCGGGGCGTGACCGGGGCCGGAGCTGCCCTGGATCGCGCCGCCGGTCGACTCGCCGCGGGAGCTGTCGCCCTGGATCGCGCCGCCGGTGCCGTCGCCCTGGCCGTCCTCCTGGGGCACGTCGACGTCGGGCGCGCCCTCTGCCGGGTCCTGGGGGTGGGGGGTGCTCATGTTGTCGTCCATGGCCCGACCGTACGGCGTGGGGTGGGTGACGCGGAGGGCGTTGACAAAACGCCGCGGTCGTCACTCGCCGTCGTCGCGGCGCACCGTGCGGATCGGCGTGGTCACGGTCGCCTTCTCGGTGAAGTCGACCGGTTCGACGGGCTGCACGACCCGCAGCGGCCGCGTCTCGTCGAGGGTGAGCAGGAAGCGGCTGGTCTCGTGCCGGTGCAGGCGCCCGGAGGTGAGCACCCACAGCACGCCGATGGCGCACGCGACGAAGCCCGCCGTGCCGCCCAGCATGATCGCGGCGCGGGGGCCGAACGTGTCGGCGACCCACCCGGCGATCGGCGCGCCGACCGGGGTCGAGCCCATGATCACGGCCATGTACAGCGCCAGCACGCGTCCGCGCAGCGCCGGGTCGGTCGTGATCTGCACGTACCCGTTCGCCGTGGTCAGCAGCGTCACGATCATGAAGCCCGTGAAGGTGAGGGTCACGGCGTAGGCGAGGTAGCTCGGCATGGCGGCCGACACGAACGCGGCGATGCCGAACCCGCCCGCGGCGAGGATCACGACCCGCACGCGCGCGGTGTCGCGGCGGGCGGCGAGCAGCGCGCCGATCAGCGAGCCGATCGCGAGCACCGAGCTGAGCACCCCGTAGCCGTCGGCTCCCGCACCGAACTCGAGGGCCATGGTGGAGGCGAAGATCGGGAAGTTCATGCCGAACGCGCCGATCAGGAACACCGTCACGAACACGACCTTGAGGTCGCTGCGCGCCCACACGTAGCGGAAGCCCTCGGCCAGCCCGCCCCGGTTGCGGTGCTTGGGCCGCGGGGCGAGCAGGTTCGCGCGCATCAGCAGCAGGGCCAGGATCATCGCGAGGAAGGTGGCGGCGTTGGCGATGAACACCCAGCCGGAGCCGATCGCGACGATGAGGAGGCCGCCCACGGCCGGGCCCACCATGCGGGCGAGGTTGAACGAGGCGGAGTTGAGGGCGACCGCGTTCGAGGTGTCGGCGGCGGAGACCATGTCGGACACGAAGGCCTGGCGGGCCGGGGCGTCGAACGCGTTGACGATGCCGAAGCCGAGCGCGAAGGCGAACATCATCGGCAGTGTCATGACGCCGGCCAGCAGCAGCGAGCCGACGGCGATCGCGAGCGCGAGCAGCGAGCCCTGCGTGGCGAGCAGGATGCGGCGGCGGTCGAAGCGGTCGGCCACCCAGCCGGTGAGGCTCACGAGCACGAGGGGCGGCCCGAACTGGAGGGCCATCGTGATGCCCATCGCGGTCGCGTCGTTGTCGGTGAGCTCGGTCAGCACGACCCAGTCCTGCGCGGTGGCCTGCATCCAGCCGCCGACGTTGGAGACCAGGGCGCCCGCGAACCAGATGCGGTAGTTGATGTTCGCGAACGAGCGGAACATGGCGCTCATCGTTCGACCACCCTCCGCATCAGGGCGCTCGCATCGCGCAGGATCGCGAGCTCGGCCTCGGTGTAGTCGACCTCGCGGAGCATGTCGGCCAGCAGCTCGTCGCGGCGGCGGATGGTCTCGACCACGATCTCGGCGCCGGCGGGCGTGATGTCGACCTGGACGCGACGGCGGTCGTCCTCGTCGGGCGTGCGGGCGACGTAGCCCTGCTCCTCGAGCCCGTTGACGATGCTGGTCATGGAGGGGGCGGTCACGCGCTCGCGCTCGGCGAGGGTGGAGATCGTGCGGCGGCCGTTCATGCGCAGATCGGCGAGCACGGCGAGCTGGGTGTCGCTCATGGTGTCGGCGGCGCGGGCGCAGCGGAGGCGGCGGGCGAGCCGGAACGTGGCCAGGCGCAGGTCTGTGGCGGTGAGGGCGAGGAGATCATCGGGCGCAGACATACTTAGTTAGTCTATCTAATATTCGGGCGTCGTGGGCGGGCCGTCGCGGATCCACCCGGCAGAATGGACGGGTGACCCGTACCCTCGCTCTCGAACTCGCCGTCCAGGACCCCGCCGGAGTGCGCATCGCCGCAGAGATCGGCGCCGCCCGTGTCGAGCTCGCCACGGCCCTCGCGCTCGGCGGCCTCACCCCCTCGCCCGGGACCGTGGAGCTCGCGCTCGCCGCCGCCGCCGACGGCCCCGAGGTGCACGTGCTGATCCGTCCGCGCGCCGGCGACTTCCACTATGACGCCGACGAGCTCGCGGTCGCCGAGCGCGACGTGCGCCACGCGATCGCCGCGGGGGCCGCGGGCGTCGTGATCGGCGTGCTCGACGCCGCCGGCCGCCTCGATCGCGAGGCCGTCGCCCGTCTCCGCGACGCCGCCGGGGGAGCACCCGTCACGCTGCACCGCGCCATCGACGTGACCGCCGACCCGGTCGCCACGCTCCGCACCGCGCGCGAGCTCGGGCTGCGCCGGGTGCTCACCTCGGGCGGAGCGTCCGCCGCGATCGACGGCATCGACACGCTGCGCGCCCTGGTCGCCGCGGCCGAGGGCGCGATCGAGGTCATGGCCGGCAGCGGCGTCGACGTCGCGAGTGCCCCCGTGCTCGCCGAGACCGGCATCGACGCGCTCCACTTCTCCGCCAAGCGCGCGGTCGTCGCCGAGGGCGGCGTGCGCATGGGCTCGGCGTCCGACGGCGTGGGCGGCTACGAGGTCACCGACCGCGACATCGCGGTCGCGATCAGGGACGCGCTCGCGGGGCGCGACCGGTAGGGTCGCAGCGTGACCGACACCCGCGAGTTCACCGATTCCCACGGCATCGCCATCGTCTACGACGTCTACCCGGCTGCGGGCGAGCCCCGCGGCGTCGTGCAGCTGCTGCACGGCGTGGGCGAGCACGCCGGCCGCTATCCCGCGCTGATCGCCGCGCTCACCGGCGCGGGCTTCCACGTGTACGCCGACGACCACCGCGGCCACGGGCGCACCGGTCTGCGTCAGCACGGCGACCCCGAGAAGCTGGGGCGGCTCGGCCCCGGCGGACTCCGGGCGGCGAAGGACGCGATCTGGCAGCTCACCGGCATCATCCGCGACGAGAACCCCGGCCTGCCGCTCGTGCTCCTCGGGCACTCGTGGGGGTCGTTCCTGGCGCAGATGCTCGTGAACGAGCACGCCGAGGCGTACGACGCGGTGATCCTCTCCGGCTCGGCACTGCGGACGCCGCGGTCGCTGAACCCCGCGCCGCTGAACGCCGCGTGGGCCGCCGACGACGCGACCGGATACGAGTGGCTGAGCCGCGACCCCGCGGTGTGGAAGTCCTTCGAGGAGGACCCGCTCACCACGGGCGTGCCCCTGCTGAAGCTCTTCGGTCCGCTCGACGCGGCGCGGCTCTACGGGCGTCCGGCGAAGCACCTCGCCCGCGACCTGCCGATGCTCCTCCTGGTCGGCCGCGACGACCCGGTCGGCGGTCCGCGCAGCGTCCACAAGCTCGCCGACGAGTACCGCCGCCGCTCGGGCCTCACCGACGTCACGACCCTCGTGTACCCCGACGCCCGCCACGAGATCTTCAACGAGCAGCAGCAGGACGAGGTGCGCGCCGACGTGCTCGCGTGGCTCGACGCGCACATCCCCGCCCGCTGACATCCCCGCTGCCGGGCGGCGACCCCGGTGCGAGGTCGTTATCGGCCCTCCGCCCGGCCTCGTGGGCCCCTTTTCGCACCCGCACCGGCCCGTCCGCACCCACACCCGCACGCGACCGAGGCGGACTGTGACGCGGGATGACGCGCGGTGAAGGAGTGTGACGCGAGCGCGCCGCGCCCGGCGTCGGCGACCTAGGTTCGGCTCATCCGCAGCAGGGACGGGAGGGCGCGCGGCGATGGGTTTCCGGAGCGACTGGCACGAATGGCATGCGGCGCGCGAGCGCTACGCCGGCGCGGAGTACGGGCCGTCCGCGCTCGAGTCCACGAACTGGCTCATCAGCGAGCCCGCGGCCGTCGACGGCATCCCCGGGCTCTGGGCCCTCGCCGGCGACGATGGCATCCGCGGCACCGAGCTCGGTCAGGCGGGGTCGAGCGTCACCCTCCGTGGCACCCAGACCCTGCGTCTGGGTCGCCGCGAGCTGCGCGTGTTCGACCGCAACGGAGCGATCGCGCTGCGCGTGTGGAACCCCGCGCGCCCGCAGCGGGAGTGGTTCACGGCGATCGACGCCTACGCCCCGGACGAGCGGTGGCGGCTGCCCGCCACGTTCGAGCCGACGCCCGGCGAGCGGATCCTGGTGACCTCGGTCGACGGCGCCTCGCGCGAGACGGACGTGGCGGGGCGCCTGCACTTCACGCTCGCCGGAGCCCCGCACACCCTCACGGTCACCCGCACCGGTCAGGGCGCCCTGAGCGCGGTGTTCTCCGACGGCACCAGCGGCCTGGAGACGTACCGGTTCCGTTTCCTCCCGGTCGACGAGCCCGCCGAGGACGGGACGGCGGTGCTCGACTTCACGCGCGCCTACCTGCCGCCGTGCGCGTTCTCCGACCAGTTCGTGTGCCCGCTGCCGCCACCGGGCAACCGCTACTCCACGCCCATCCGGGCGGGGGAGCGCGTGGTGGTGCTCGGCGGCTGACCCGCGCGGCACGGCGCGCCTTAAGCTGGAGTCGTGCACGGTGAATACAAGGTCCCTGGGGGCAAGCTCGTCGTCGTCGACCTCGAGGTGGAGAACGACCGGATCGCGCGGTTCCGGCTCGCCGGCGACTTCTTCCTGGAACCGGACTCGGCGCTCGACGACATCAACGCGGCGGTCGAGGGTCTGCCCGTGGAGTCCGACGCCTCCACGATCGCGGCCGCCGTCCGCGGGGCCCTCCCCGAGGGGGCGCAGCTGCTCGGCTTCACGCCGGAGGCGGTCGGCACCGCCGTGCGACGTGCCCTGGTCACCGCGCCGGGCTGGCGCGACTTCGACTGGGAGATCGTGCACGACAGGGCCGTCTCCCCGCGCATGAACCTCGCGCTCGACGAGGTGCTCACGTCGCGCGTGGGCGAGGGGCGTCGTCGTCCCACGCTGCGCATCTGGGAGTGGGACGAGTCGGCGGTCGTGATCGGCTCGTTCCAGTCGTACCGCAACGAGGTCGACCCCGAGGGCGCGGCCCGGCACGGGTTCGACGTGGTGCGCCGCATCTCCGGCGGCGGGGCCATGCTCATGGCGGCCGGCCAGATCATCACCTACTCGCTGTACGTGCCGGCGTCGCTCGTGGCGGGCATGACCTTCGCCGACTCCTACGCGTTCCTGGACGACTGGGTGCTGCAGGCGCTGCGCTCGCTCGGCATCGACGCGGTGTACCAGCCGCTCAACGACATCGCGAGCCCCACCGGCAAGATCGGCGGCGCCGCGCAGAAGCGTCTCGCCAACGGCGGGGTGCTGCACCACGCGACGCTGTCGTACGACATCGACGGTCAGGTGATGACCGAGGTGCTGCGCATCGGCCGCGAGAAGCTCAGCGACAAGGGCACCACGTCGGCGGCGAAGCGCGTCGACCCGCTGCGCAGCCAGACCGGGCTCGAGCGGGCGGAGATCATCGACCGGTTCGTGGAGACGTTCCGCTCGCTCACGTCCGCCGAAGACGGCACGATCACGCCGGAGGAGTACGCCGACGCCGAGGCTCTGGTGGAGTCGAAGTTCTCCACCGACGCGTGGCTGCACCGGGTGCCGTGACGACCTCGGACGCGGGCGCGGGCCGTCCCGTCGCCGCGGAGGGGGCGCCGCGGGGTGCGGTCGAGATCGTGGAGGGCGACAACCTCGCTGTCGCCGCGACGCTGCCGTCCGGATCGTTCACGCTGGTGTACCTCGATCCGCCGTTCAACACCGGGCGGGCGCGCGAGCGGCAGGTCGTGACCGCACGGCGGACGTTCCCACCTCCGGAGATCCCCGCCGATCCGGGGGCCCCCGGCGCCGACACGCGGGATTCGCCGGCGGACCTCCGGAGTTCTGAACCCGCGGCGGCGGAGGCCGAGGTGCGGCACGGGTTCCACGGCCACGCGTACGAGCGGGTGCGGGGCATGCTCCGCGCGTACGACGACAGCTTCGACGACTACGGCGCCTTCCTGATGCCCCGGCTGGAGGAGGCGTGGCGGCTCCTGGGCGACGACGGCACGCTGTATCTGCACCTCGACTACCGGGAGGCGCACTACGCCAAGGTGATGCTCGACGCGGTGTTCGGGCGGGACTGCTTCCTCAACGAGCTGATCTGGGCCTACGACTACGGGGCGAAGTCGCGGCGGCGCTGGCCCACCAAGCACGACACGATCCTGGTGTACGTGAAGAACCCGCGCACGTACGTGTTCAACTCCGACGACGTCGACCGCGAGCCGTACATGGCTCCCGGTCTGGTCACGGCGGAGAAGGCGGCGCGCGGCAAGCTCCCCACCGACGTGTGGTGGCACACCATCGTCCCCACCACGGGTCGGGAGAAGACGGGCTATCCGACGCAGAAGCCCGAGGGGATCCTGCGGCGCATCGTCACGGCGTCGAGCCGTCCGGGCGATCGCGTGCTCGACCTCTTCGCGGGCAGCGGCACGACCGGGGCGGTGGCGTCGGCGCTGGGCCGTGACGCGGTGCTGGTCGACGACAACCCCGAGGCGGTGCGGATCATGGCCGAGCGCATGCCGCACGCCGAGGTCCGTCGCGGTTGAGGCTCAGACCGCGAGGGAGACCTTGCGCAGCGTCTCGGTCACGGTCCACACCGTGCGCATGCCGGCCGACAGGCGCATCACCGACCCGGGCCCGACCTCGACAGACGGCAGCGCGGGCTCGGTGAACTCGATGGTCGCGCGGCCAGACAGCACCACGAACACCTCCTCCTCCTCGGTGTCGCTCGCGGCGCCCGGCGTCATCTCCCAGACGCCGATCTCCGTCCCGTCCGTGGCGTCGAGCACGGCATACGCCGCGGTCGGCGCTCCGTCGCGCACCTCGTCCGCGGGCAGGGGCTCGTGCGCGAGGGCGACGGCGCGCGCGTCCACGGGCGTGCCCGGTGTCAGCGCGGTCACGAGTCGAACCCCATGCCGAGGGCGTCGAGCGTCTTCAGGAACGGGCCGCGTCGTCCCCCGTCGTGGTCGGCGCGGTCCATCGCGGCGCGCACCAGGTTGATGCCGATCGAGGCGACGGGCTCGGGCGGGAAGGGGATCGGCTTCTCGCGCACCATGCGCAGCTCCGTGCGCTCGGTCTCCTCCCCGGCGAGCTTGTCGAGCACCACGTCGGCGGCGAACCGGGCGGCGCCCACACCGAGCCCGGTGAATCCCGTGGCGTAGGCCACGCGTCCGCGGCGGGCCGTGCCGAAGAACGCGCAGAACCGGCTGGAGGAGTCGATCGCCCCCGCCCAGCGGTGCGTGAAGCGGAGCCCGGCGAGCTGCGGGAACGTGGTGAAGAAGTGGGAGGCGAGGCGTCGGTGGCTCTCCATCCGGTCCTCGTACGCGGGGCGCACCTTGCCGCCGAAGTGGTAGACCGCGTCGTAGCCGCCGAACAGGATCCGGTCGTCGGCGGTGAGCCGGTAGTAGTGGAACTGGTTGGCGCTGTCGGCGAGGCCCTGGCGGTTGCGCCAGCCGATCGCGTCGAGCTGCTCCGCCGACAGCGGCTCGGTCATCAGCACGTAGTCGTACACGGGCACCGTCATGAGCCGGTTGCGCTTCAGCAGCGAAGGGAACACGTTCGTGGCGAGGGCGATGTTCTCCGCGGTCACCCGTCCGCCGTCGGTCATGAGGGTGACCGGGCCGGCGTCGGGTCCCTCGATGCGGCGCACCATCGTGTGCTCGTGGATCTGCACGCCGAGCTCGACGGCCAGGCGCGCGAGCTCCCGGCCGAGCTTGGCGGGGTGCACGAGTGCCGTGCCCTCCCGGTCCCACGCGCCGGCGAGGAACGTGGGGGAGTGCACCTCGGCCTGCACCGCGTCGCGGTCGAGGAAGCCCTCCTCCTCGCGCAGCCACTCCACCTGGTGCGGCTCCACGGCCACGGCCAGCTGGCCCGTGCGCTCGAACTCGGCGTCGAGGGCGTACCGGCGCACGGTGTCCTCGATGCCGTCGAGGTTCTGCCGCCCCAGCTCCTCGAGCCGGTCGATCTCCTCCGGCCACCGGTTCACGCCGTTCTCGTGGCCGTGCGTGATGCTGGCCTCGCAGAAGCCGCCGTTGCGCCCCGACGCGGCCCAGGCGACGCGCGAGGCCTCGAGCAGCACGACCGTGCGCCCGGGGTCGCGCTCCTTCGCCCTGATCGCGGTCCACAGCCCGGTGTAGCCGCCGCCGACGATCGCGAGGTCGGCGTGCGCCGTCCCGCGCAGCGGCGGATGCGTCGGGCGGTCGACGTCGTCGAGCCAGAAGACCGACAGGGCGGTGTCGCGCAGGGACTCGTCGATGACGGACGGCGCGGGACGCCGGCGTTCGAAGACCGTGGTGCCCATGTTCACTCCCGGGTGCGGGGACGCGTCAGCGCGTTCCCCAGTTGTAGAGGTCTTTGTACAGTCCGGCGTAGAGCAGGCTCTCGGTCTGCACGATGCCGGGGATGGTGCGGATGCGGGTGGCGATGAGGTCGATCAGGTGGTCGTCGTCCTCGCACACCGCCTCGACGAGGATGTCGAAGGTGCCGAGCGTGACGACGACGTACGCGAGCTCGGTGATCGCGGTCAGCTCCTCGGCGATCGCGCGGGGGTCGCCGGAGACGCGGATGCCGATCATCGACATGCGCCGGAAGCCGAGCTGGAGCGGGTCGGTGACGGCGACGATCTGGATGATCCCGGCCTCGGTCATGCGCTGCACCCGCTGGCGGGCGGCGGCCTCGCTGAGTCCGACCTCGCGCGCGATCTCGGAGTAGGGACGGCGGCCGTCTTCCTGCAGCAGCTCGACGATGCGCTTGGAGATGTCGTCGAGGGGCGGCTGCGGCGTCGGAGTCATGTACCGATAGTGACATTCTCAGGGGGCTGTCGCAACTGATTCCGTCGTTCGACCCTCGTCATCCTTCAGATTCCGCGTTCGAGTGGCTACCATGGCGCCATGCACACCCCGTCGACGACGACCGAGCCCCTGCACAACTTCCTCGGCGGCCGCGCCGTGCCCGCGCACGGACCGGGACGGCTGCCGCTGATCGACCCCGCGACCGAGGAGCCGTACGGCGAGATCCCCCTGTCCGACGCCGCCGACGTGGACGCGGCCGTCGCCGCCGCGGCCGCCGCGTTCCCCGAGTGGCGCGACACCACGCCCGCGCAGCGCCAGCTCGCCCTGTTCCGCATCGCCGACGAGATGGCCGAGCGGGCGGAGGAGTTCGCCGACCTGGAGTCCCGCGACACCGGCAAGCCCCGCGCCACGCTGGTCGCCGACGAGATCGAGCAGTCCATCGACCAGCTGCGCTTCTTCGCGGGTGCCGCGCGCAGCCTCGAGGGGCGGGCCGCCGCGGAGTACGTCGCCGGACACACGTCGTTCGTGCGCCGCGAGCCGATCGGGGTCATCGCGCAGGTCACCCCGTGGAACTATCCGCTCAACATGGCGGTGTGGAAGATCGCGCCGGCGCTCGCCGCGGGCAACACCGTGGTGCTCAAGCCCGCGGAGGCGACGCCGCTCACCACGCTGCTGCTCGCCGAGATCGTCGCGCGGCACACCCCGCCCGGAGTGTTCAACGTGGTGCTGGGCGACCGCGACACCGGCGCTGCGCTGATCGCCCACCCGGTGCCGCAGATGGTCGCGATCACCGGCTCGGTGCGCGCGGGCATGGCGGTCGCCCGATCGGCCGCCGACGACGTGAAGCGCGTGCACCTGGAGCTCGGCGGCAAGGCGCCCGCCCTGGTGTTCGCCGACGCGGCGCTCGACCGCGCCGTGGAGGGAATCGTCGCCGGGGCGTTCTTCAACGCGGGACAGGACTGCACGGCCGCCACCCGGGTGCTCGTGCACGCGTCCAAGCACGACGAGCTCGTGGCGGCCCTGGTCGCCCGTGCCCGCACGCACGCGCGCACCGGCGGACCGCACGACCGGGGCGTGCTCTACGGACCGCTCAGCAGCGCCGCCCAGCTCGCCCAGGTGCAGGGCTTCATCGACCGGCTCCCCGGGCACGCCACCGTGGCCACCGGCGGCCGCAGGCAGGGCGACCGCGGCTACTTCTGGGAGGCCACGATCGTGACCGGTGTGCGGCAGGACGACGAGGTCGTGCAGGGCGAGATCTTCGGACCCGTGCTCACCGTGCAGTCGTTCGAGACCGAGGAGGAGGCGCTGGCCCTCGCCAACGGCGTGCCGTACGCGCTCGCGGCGTCGGTGTGGACCACGGATCACGCCAGGGCGATGCGGTTCTCCCGCGACCTCGACTTCGGGTGCGTGTGGATCAACACCCACCTGCCGTTCGTGTCGGACATGCCGCACGGCGGCTTCAAGCACTCCGGCTACGGCAAGGACCTGTCCCAGTACGGCTTCGACGACTACACCCGCCTCAAGCACGTCATGAGCGCGATCGACTGACGGGCGGCCCCGGGCCGTCCGGGCTCAGCGCGGGCCGAGCAGCTTGACGCGGCGGTGCTCGCGGAGCGTGAACTGCGGGCGCTGGTCGATCTTGGTCGCCCCGTCGAGCTCCCACCCGTGCCGGGCGTAGAACCCGTCGGCGCGGTCGTTGCCGTCGAGCACCCACAGGTAGCCGCGCGTGTGCCCGGCCTCGATCATGCGGGCCTCCGCGGCTTCGAGCAGCGCATGACCCGCGCCCGTCGACCACGTGTCCGGGTCGGCGTAGATGCCGTACAGCTCGGCGTCGTCGAGACCGTCGGGGTCGCGCCCCGAGCCGAACGACGCCCACGCGATCACCGCGCCGTCGCGCACCGCCACCAGGGTGCCCAGGCTCGTGGGCAGCGGGTCGGCGAAGATCCGCCGCCACCCCTCGGCGCGCTCCGAGACCGAGAGCCCGTCGAGCACCTCCTGGTCGATCAGGCCGCGGTAGGCGGTCTGCCACGAGCGCACGTGCACTCGGGCCACGGCATCGGCGTCGTCGGCGCGGGCGTCGCGGATCACGAAGGACGTCATCCCTCCACCCTAGGTGCGCGCGGCGACGGCGGAATCGGGGTGGACGCACGCGGCCGGATGTAGCATGCTGGCCGGGCACCCGAGCCGAACCACGAGCATCGACACCTCCGAGGATCAGCCGCATGTCACGACCCCTTGCCGGACCGCAGAGCCTGCTCCGGTCGCTCAACGGCCGCGCGTTCCTGGAGCGGCTCGCCGACAGCGGTCCGCAGACGCGCGCGGAGCTGATGGCGGCGACCGGGCTGTCGCGCACGGCCGTGACCCAGGTGCTGCGGATGCTGGAGGCGGCCGGTGCGGTGGCGGCCGCCGGCGTCGACCGCGGTGCGCGGGGTCCCGCCGCGGGGCGCGTGGCCCTGCACCCGCTGCTCGGGGTCGCCGCCGCGGTGCACGTGGACCATCATGCCGCCCACGTCGTGCTGGTCGATGCGACCGGGACCGTGCGGGCCGAACAGCACGCGCCGTTCCCCTCGTCCGGGGACCGGGTCGGGCACATCGCCGGGCTCGTGGCGTCGTGCCGGGAGTCCACGCGCGGCCCGCTGCACCTCGCGGTGGTCGGGGTGCCCGGCATCGTGACGGCCGACGGAGGCATCCGCGACGACCAGGGCCCGGACGGCGGTGCGTTCCGCTCGGCGCTGCAGACGGCGCTCGGGTGCCCGGTGCAGGTGGAGAACGACGTGAACCTGGCCGCGCTCGCGGAGCTGACGGCGGGGGCGGGGGCCGAGCTGAGCAGCTTCGCCCTGTTCCTGCTCGACGACGACCTCGGCGCGGGCATCGTGATCGAGGGGCTGCTGCACCGGGGCTTCTCGGGTGTCGCGGGCGAGATCATGTACCTGCCGCAGTCGCCGCTGCCGATCGGCGCCCCCATCGTGGGGGAGGAGGTGGTGCACGACCTCGCGCTCGGTCTGGGCCTCGACGTGCGGGCGCCGCTGCTGGCCCACCTCGAAGCCGCGCAGCAGGGCGACGAGAAGGCGCGCGAGCTGGTGGCCGAGATCGGCCGGCGCCTGGTGGTGGCGGCGGGCACCGTGGCGCTCGTGCTCGACCCCGAGGCGTTCATCCTCGGCGGCGAGGCCGCGCACCCCGCGCTCGTGGAGGCGGTCGACCGCGTCGCGGAGGAGTTCGCCGCGCAGCTGCCGCTCCGGTTCCTCGTCTCGGCGTTCGGCCCGGAGGCTCCGCTCGTCGGGGTCGTGGGCGAGGCGGCCTCCGCCCTGCGCGCGCTCGTCTTCTCCCGTCTCCTCACCCCCGCGGCCGCCACCCCGCGACCCGGCCGCTGACCCCGACAGGACCCGCCATGACCACTCCGCCCCCGCTCGCCGACCGGCTCGGCCTCCCGTCCGGTGCCAGGGCGATCATCCTCAACGCCGACGACTTCGGCATGTGCCACGCGGCGAACACGGCGATCGGGAGCCTCCTCGAGCGGGGCCGTATCGACAGCGCGACCGTCATGGTCCCGTGCGCCTGGGCGCCCGAGGCGCTCGCGTTCGCCGCCGGTCGACGCGACCTCGATGTGGGCGTGCACCTCGTGCTCACCAGCGAGTGGCGGCGCTACCGGTGGCGTCCGCTCACCGGCCCCGGCACCACTCTCGTCGACGGCGACGGCTTCTTCCCGAACGAGGTCGCCGCGGTCGAGCAGGGGGCATCCGAGGCCGACGTGGCCGCCGAGCTGACGGCGCAGGTGCAGGCCGCGCTCGACGCCGGAGTCGACGTCACCCACCTCGACAACCACATGGGCTCGGTCTACGGACTGCAGAGCGGGCGCGACTTCCTGCGGCCGGTGTTCGAGCTCGCCGCCCGGCTCGGCCTGCCGTTCCGGCTTCCGCGGTACCGGGAGGGCGCGGAAGCCGACCAGGAGCTGCAGGCGAAGCTCGCGGAGGCCACGGCCGCCGCCGATGCGCTCGGCGTGGAGATCATCGACCGGCTGTGGACGCACCCGTTCGAGCTGGCCGGTGAGGGCACGGCGCAGGAGGAGACGTACGAGCGGGTGCGCGACGGGTTCCTCGACGTGCTGCGGGCCGTGCCGCCCGGCGTGACCGAGATCTACCTGCACCCGATGACCGACGGCGCCGAGCTGCGCGCCGCCGTCGACTTCGGGGCGGCCAAGCGCGGCTACGAGCTGCGGCTGCTCGACGACCCGCTCGTGGAGCAGACGATCGACGACGAGGGCCTGGTGCGGGTCGGCTGGCGCGACCTGCGCGACCTGCAGCGCGGGGCGGCCCGGTGACGGCGCTCGCGGACCGGCTGCGCGACCGTCGCCTCGACGCGGCCCCGACGCGGGCGCAGTCGATCGCGTTCGGGGCGTCCGGGTTCCCCACGCAGCTGATGACGCAGACGTTCTCCGCGTTCGTCGTCTACTTCTACGTGTCGCACCTCGCGGTGCCCGCCACCTGGGTGGCCGTCGCGATGGTCGCGCACGGCATCCTGAACGCGGCGCTCAACCCGCTGGTGGGCGCGCTGTCCGACCGGATCCGCACGCCGTGGGGCCGCCGCATCCCGTGGATCGGCCTCGGCATCGTGCCGCTGGTGGTGGCGTTCGCGCTGGTGTGGATGCCGCCCGACCTGCCCGCGGACGGCCTCATCGCCTGGTTCCTGGTGGTGGTCGCGGTCTACGACATCGCGTTCGTGGTGGTGGTGCTCAACATCTCGGCGCTGTTCCCGGAGATCTTCCGCACGACGGAGGAGCGCGCGCGGGGCAACGTGCCGCGGCAGATCTTCGCGATTCTCGGCATGGTGCTCGGCACGGCGGGCGCCCCGGCACTGTACGACGCGATCGGCTGGCCGGGCATGGCGCTCGTGCTGTCCGGCGTGTGCCTCGTGCTGCTGGCGTGGTCGTTCTTCGGCGGCATGATCGAGCGGCGCGTGCCGGAGGCGGCGTCGGAGGCGATGCGCTGGCGCGACCAGCTCACCTACACGTTCCGCAATCGGGCGTTCGTGCCGTACGTGCTGGGGTCGCTGTGCGTGCAGACCTCGATCGCGGTGATCCTCGCGTCGGTGCCGTTCTACGTGCGGTACTCGCTGGGTGCGGCGGAGGGGGAGGGCAGCCTGCTGCTCGGTGCGATCTTCGTGACCGCGATCCCGTCGATCGTGCTGTGGAGCACGGTGGTCCGCCGCACCTCCCCCCGCACGGCCCTGCTGTGGAGCGTGGCGGTGTTCGGGGTCGCGGTGCTCGGGTATCTGATCCCCACGTCGGTGCTCGGAGCGGCTCTCGTCGGCGTCGCGGTGGGCGTGGGCGTGGGCGGGCTGCTGCAACTGCTCGAGGTCGTGCTGGCGCAGATCATCGACGACGACGCGATGCGCACGGGGCATCGGCGGGAGGGCGCGTACTTCGGCGTCAACGGCTTCGTCGTCCGCGGCTCCGTCGTGCTGCAGGCGATCGTCGCGGCGGTCGTGCTCACGGCGTCGGGGTTCGACGCGACGCTCGGCGAGGCGCAGCCCGACACGGTCGACGGCGCCATCCGGCTCATGCTGGCCGTGATCCCGCTGGGGTTCACCGCGCTCGCGTGGCTGTGCTTCTGGCTCTACCCCATCCGCACCCGCGACGTGTGAGGCTCAGGCGCCGGCGGCCCGCCGCGCTTCCCAGCCCGTGCGCACCATCTCGTCGACCGTGTACCGCATGCGCCAGTCGAGGTCGCGCGCTGCGAGCTCGCCGGTGGCCACGATGCGGTCGGGGTCGCCCGGGCGCCGAGGGCCGACCTCGGGCGTGAAGTCGATGCCCGTGACCCGGGCGACCGCGTCCATGATCTGCGCCACGCTGAGGCCGTCGCCCGAGCCGAGGTTGTACGCCGGCTCGATGGGCTCGCCCGCCGCGAGGCGCTGCGCGGCGGCCACGTGCGCGGCGGCGATGTCTCCCACGTGCACGTAGTCGCGCACGTTCGTGCCGTCGGGGGTGTCGTAGTCGTCGCCGAAGATCTTCGGGGTGCGGCCCTCCAGCAGCGCCTCGAACACGATCGGGAAGAGGTTGTGCGGGCTCACGTCGTACACCGCGGGGTCGGCCGAGCCGACGACGTTGAAGTAGCGCAGCGAGGTGTGCCGGAGCGGCCGCTCGCTGTCGGCGGTGGCGATGGCCTGGTCGCGCAGCAGCCACTCGCCGATCAGCTTCGACTCCCCGTAGGGGCTCGCCGGCTTCTTGGCGGTGTCCTCCACCACGAGCGGCACGTCGGGCGTGCCGAACACGGCGGCCGAGGAGGAGAACACGATGTTCGCCACCCCGGCGGCCTGCATGGCCTCCAGGATCACGCGGGTGCCCTCGACGTTCTGCGCGTAGGTGTGCAGCGGGCGCTGGACGGAGACCCCCGCGTACTTGTACCCGGCCACGTGGATCACGCCGTCGGCGTCGTGGTCGCGCAGGGCCTTCTCGACCAGGTCGCGGTCGAGGATGCTGCCCTGCACGAACGGCACGCCCTCCGGCACGAACGAGGCGACGCCGCTGGACAGGTCGTCGAGCACGACCGGGGTGAGACCCGCCTCCGCGAGAGCGCGGACCACGTGGGCGCCGATGTAGCCGGCGCCGCCGGTGACGATCCAGGACATGCGTTCCTCTCCTGCCGCGACCGTGGCGGCTCGACCACTCATTGTGTCAGGCGTCGCGGCGCGGACCTGCGGACGGGCTGACGGTGAACACGTGCGGCTCGGCGTATCCGGCCTCGGCGAACCGGGCGCGCACGGCGGTCGTCACCGCCTCCACCTCGTCCTGCGGCACGAGCGCGATCGCCGCGCCCCCGAAGCCGCCGCCGGTCATGCGCGCCCCCAGGGCGCCGGCGGCGAGCGCGGCGTCGACCGCGGTGTCGAGCTCGGGGGTGGAGATCTCGAAGTCGTCGCGCATCGAGGCGTGCGAGGCGACGAGCAGGCCGCCGATGGCCCGCGCGCCCTCCGCCCGCAGCACGGTGACGGTGTCGCGCACGCGCTGGTTCTCGGTGACGATGTGGCGCACGCGGCGGAAGGTCTCGTCGTCGAGCAGCTCCTGCGCGCGGGCGAGGTCCGCCACCGCGACGTCGCGCAGCGCGGGCACCCCGAGCGCCGCGGCGCCGCGCTCGCACGACTCGCGGCGCGCGCGGTAGCCGCCGGTCGAGTGGGCGTGCTTCACGCGGGTGTCGATCACCAGCACGGACAGCCCGGCCGCGGCCATGCCCAGAGGCACGACCTCGGCCTCCAGCGAGCGGCAGTCGAGGAAGATCGCGGCGTCGGGCTCGCCGAGCATCGACGACATCTGGTCCATGATCCCGGTGGGGGCGCCGACCGCATCGTTCTCGGCCGTGCGACCGATGCGCGCGAGGGCCACCGCGTCGAGCCCGGTGCCCCACAGCTCGTTCAGCGCGGACGACGTGGCGCCCTCGATCGCGGCCGACGACGACAGCCCGGCGCCCACCGGCACGGTCGACGCGATCGCGATGTCGGCGCCGTGGCCCGGTACCCCCGTCGCCCGGCGCAGCGCCCACGCCACCCCGAGCGGGTACGCGGCCCACTCCGGCACCGCGGGGCGGCTCCCGGGCGCGGTGGGGAACAGGCGGTCGAGGTCGTCGAGGGCGACCTCCACGGGCTCGTCCGCGAACGTGGAGGTGACGCGGAGCCGACCGTCGTCGCGCCCGCCGACCGCCGCGGCCGTGCGCTGCGGGATCGCGAACGGCAGCACGAAGCCGTCGTTGTAGTCGGTGTGCTCGCCGATCAGGTTCACGCGACCGGGAGCCGACCACACGCCGTCCGGCCCGTGCCCGGTCAGGGTCGCGAACAGGGCCTCGGCCTCCCGCACCGCGGTCATGCGGAGACTCCGTCCACGGCGTCCGTGCGGGCGATGGCGTCGCGGAGGCGCTCGGCCCCCTGCTCCGGCGTGACCTCGGCGGCCCACGCCCACATCGCCGCCTCGGAGCCGGCGAGGTACTTGAGCCGGTCGGCGGCGCGGCGGGGGCTCGTCAGCTGCAGGTGCAGGCGCACGCTGTCGCGGCCCACGCGCACGGGAGCCTGATGCCACGCGGCGATGTAGGGCGTCGGGGTGTCGTACAGCGCGTCGACCCCGCGCAGCAGGCGCAGGTAGAGCGGGGCGAGCTCGTCGCGCTCGGCGTCGGTGGTCGCGGCGAGGTCGGGCACGTGGCGGTGCGGCATCAGATGCACCTCCAGCGGCCAGCGGGCGGCGAAGGGCACGAACGCGGTCCAGTGCTCGCCGCGGAGCACGACGCGCTCGGACCGCTGCTCGGTGTCGAGGATGCGGGCGAACAGGTCGGGCGCGGTGCGGTCGATCATGTCGAGCGTGCGGGTCGTGCGCGGCGTCACGTACGGGTAGGCGTAGATCTGGCCGTGCGGGTGGGGCAGCGTGACCCCGATCTCGGCGCCGCGGTTCTCGAACGGGAACACCTGCTGGATGCCGGGCAGCGCGGAGAGGGCTTCGGTGCGGTCGGCCCACGCCTCGATCACGGTGCGGGCGCGCGTGACGGTCTGGGTGCCGAACGATCCCGCGGGCTCGGGGCTGAAGCACACGACCTCGCAGCGTCCGACCGCGGTGCGGGTGCGACCGAGGCCCGGGGCGTCGAGGTCGTCGAGCCCGCGCGGGGCGTCGGCGGCGGCGGGGGCGGCGCCCACGGCCTCGGCGAGCGCGGGGCCGAACGCCGGGGAGCGGTTCTCGAACACGGCGACGTCGTAGCGCGACGGCACCTCGGACGGGTTGCCCGGGGTCTGCGGGGCGAGCGGGTCGGCGTCGGCGCTCGGCATCATCACGCGGTGCTGTCGATTCGCGGCGACCGTGATCCAGTCGCCCGTCAGCACGTCGAGCCGCATGGTCGCGGTGTCGGGTCGCGGGGCGAGGGTGCGGGCGTCGACGGCTCGCTCCGCGCCGAGGGCGGTGCCGGGGTCGTCGTAGTAGAAGAGGTCGCGGCCGTCGGCGAGGGTCGTGGCGCGGCGGACGACGCCGGCACCGAGGACCTGCGTCCGCATCTCAGGGGAATCGGGCGTGTTCACGTCAACATGGTAGGTCTCCGCGCGTGATAACGTCAACACGACGGAGTTGTGAACGGAGGACGCGTGGCACGAGACACCCCCGCCTCCGCTTCCGTCTCCGCCGCGCCGGACGCCGCCCGCGTCTCCATGGCCCAGGTCGCCGCGCGCGCCGGAGTCTCGGGCCAGACGGTGTCGCGCGTCGTCAACGGCAGCCCGCGGGTCGATCCGGCCACGCGTGCCCGCGTCGAGGCGGCGATGGCAGAGCTCGGCTACCGGCCGCACCGCGCCGCGCGAGCCCTGCGCACGGGCCGCTCGCACACGATCGGCCTCGTCGTCACCACCCTCGCGACGATCGGCAACTCCCGCATGCTGCAGGCCACGGCCGAGGCGGCGGCCGAACGCGGCTACGCCCTCACCGTGGTCACCGCGTCCGAGGGCGTCGAGGCGGCGTTCGCCCAGCTCGCGGACCAGGGCGTCGACGGCGCGGTCGTGCTCAACGAGGCCTCCGCGCTCGTGCCGTCCGCCCCGCGACCTCCGGGTCTGCGGCTCGTGGTGGTCGACGCGCCCGCCGAGACCGGGGCGATCGTCGTGCACAGCGATCACGCGGGAGGGGCGGCCGCGGCCACGGCGCACCTGCTGAGCCTCGGACACGCCACCGTGCACCATCTCGCCGGGCCCGCCGACTCCTTCGCCGCCGCCGAGCGCGAGCGGGGATGGCGGGAGGCGCTCGCCGCGGGCGGCATCGCGGCGCCCGCGGTGGTCCGCGGCGACTGGACCTCGCGGTCGGGATTCGCGGCAGGTGCCGCGCTGGCTCCCGCGACGGCCGTGTTCTGCGCGAACGACCAGATGGCCCTCGGTCTGCTGCGGGCCCTGGCGGAGTCCGGACGCCGTGTTCCCGCGGACGTGAGCGTGGTGGGGTTCGACGACGTGCCGGATGCCGCGGACTACCTGCCGCCCCTCACCACCATCCGCCAGGACTTCTCCGCTCTCGCACAGCGGGCGGTGGGGGCCCTCGTCGCGGCGATCGAGGGAGCGGACCCGGCGGCGGACGGCGACCGTGCGATCGTGCCCACCCGGCTGCTCGTGCGCGACAGCACCGCGCACCGCTGAGGTCAGCCGGACGGCAGCAGCTCCTCCGCGTCGCACGCGGTCGTCGACCCGTCCGCCCACACGATCAGCCACCCGCCCTCCTGCGGGGTGAGCTGCGGCGACGCCGAGGCCACGCCGAGCAGCACCCCCACCGCCACCCAGGCCCCCGGGCGCGCCGGAACGGTGAGCCACGGTGTCGCCGTCCGCGGGGCCAGGGGCGTCACGTCGGACTCGACCCGCACGCCCGAGGCCGCCCCGTCCGTGCCGTGCAGCTCCACGAGGCGGCTGTGCCGCGCGGGCGCGCGACCGCCGGGCCGCCCGCTGCCGTGCGACGCGTTCCCCGCCTCGGCTCCGGCGGACACGCTCCCCGGGCCGTCCTCGACGAGATCCTCTCCCGACAGCGCCCATCCCCCGACGCGCAGCTGGTCGCCCTCCCGCACCCGCGTCGCGGCCGCCTCCCCCTCCGCGTCGCGGACACGCACCAGCCGCACCTCCCAGGCGCCGCGCACGACCGACACGACGTCGAGCACCGGCCCCGTCTCGGTGACGCGCGCCGCCGCACCGCCGCCCACGTCGAACGCCGACACGAACTCCCGGTGCCAGTGCACCCGCCCCGACGACCCGCCGAGCAGCGTGCCCTCGTGCTGGCAGAGCGTCCCGGTCGCGAAGCCGGAGCGGTGACTCGGGCGACCGTCGCGCACCAGGGCGGCGGTGCCGTCGAGCGGCTCCGTCAGTCCGGGCGTGCGGAGCACGGGCGCGGTCGCCGTCGAGTAGCCGAGCTTGGCGTAGAGCGGCGCGTCCGGATGGCGCTCTCCCGGAACGCCGTGGTCGGTGCCGTGGTTGACGATGCGCACGACACCGTCCTCCTGGGTGCCGCTCGCGAGCCACCCGGGCGCGGCGAGCACCCGCGCGAACGACCCCGCATCGATGGGCAACGGTTCTTCCACGGCCGTCCATACCGGATGGGCGGCGGGCAGCGCGAGCGCGAACAGCCCCTTCGCCGCCCAGGACGGCGACCCCGGGCCCGAGTAATCCTGCGCGAGCGCCCGCCACGCGCCGTGCCAGCCCAGCGGGAGCACGCCGGACGCGTCCGGGATCCCGCGGTCGACGAAGTGCCGCACCTGGCCGCTGATCGCGCGGCGCAGCAGGCCAGGGCCGTGCCGCGATCCGCCCGTGAAGGCCGCAGCGCCCGCCGCCGCCGCTGACGCGAACCGGTATGTGAGGCTGCGGCCCTGGATCAGCGGTCCGCCGTCGGCGCCGATGAGGTGCAGGGCATCGTCGAGGTAGTCGTCGAGGCGGGCGCGGGAGCGGGCGATCCGGGCGGTGTGCCGCGGATCGTCGGCGACCATGTCGGCCCAGATCGCGGGATAGAAGGACAGCGCCCAGCCCGCGTAGTGGTCGAACGAGCGCGCGGCGCCGTCGGAGGTCCAGCCGTGGGCCCGCTCGAACCCGTCGAGCAGGGCGAAGTCGACCTCGCGGTCCTCCGTCGAGAACGGGCCGCCCACGCTCTCCAGGAACTGCTCGACGAGGATGCGGAACCAGGCCCAGTTGTTCGGCGGGTACGAGCCTCCGATGAACCCGGCGAGGTAGTCGATCGTGCGGGTGCGTGCAGTGTCGTCGAGTCGAGCCCAGACGGTGTCCCGCGTGAGGTGGAGCCCGACGGCGAGGGCTGCGGCCTCCACCTTCGCCTGATCGACCTCGTCGGGCCGGGGCCAGCGCTCCGGGTTCCCCCGGTCCACTCCGGCGGCGAGTCCGCGCGCATACCGCGCGGCCAGGTCGCCGGTGCCGTCGGGGTCTCCGGCGATGCGGAACGCGGCGAGCAGGAAGGTGCGGCTGAAGCCCTCCAGGGCGTCGACCGCGGGGCCGAATCCGCCAGGGCGGCCCGGATAGCGCACACCGGCGCCCGTGGGGCTCGCGTGCCGGGCGGCCCCGTCGAGGATGGCGTCGGCGACCGCCTGGAGATGCGCGCGACCCCAGCCGGTGTACGGCGACAGGTCGCGGTCCTCCGGAGGGAGGGCGAGCGTGCTCACGCGCCGTGCTCCAGGTCGGCCGGGCGCACGGGGTGGAGCGGGGGAGCCCCGGCGATCCAGGCCTCCAGCTCGTCGAGGGCCGCATCGGCGAGCCGCCGCGTCTCGCTGCCGAGCGAGCCGGCGAGGTGCGGGGTGACCGCGACGTTCGGCAGCTGCAGCAGCCGCGAGTCCACGGGCAGGGGCTCGGGTTCCGTCACGTCGAGCACGGCGTCGAGTCGTCCGTCCGTGCACTCGTCGGCGAGGGCGTCGTGGTCGAGGAGCGCTCCGCGGGCCGTGTTGATGATGGTCGTGCCATCGCGGAGGGCGGCGAGCTGTGCGCGTCCGATCATGCCGCGGGTCGCCGGGAGCGCCGGAGCGTGCAGCGACAGCACGTCCACGCGGGGGAGCAGTGTCGCCAGCGGCACGAGCTCGGCGCCCGCGGCCCTGACCTCGGCCGCATCGGCGAACGGATCCGCGACGAGCACCTCGATGCCGGGGAACGGCCGGAGCAGCTCCACCACGCGCCGGCCGATGCGCGAGAACCCGACGATGCCGGCCGTCCGGTCGAGGTTGCCGATGCGACCGCCGACGCGGGCGCCGGTGCGGAGGTCGTGCTGCGGGTCGGCCGTCCGCAGGGGCACGAGGGCTCGCTTGCCGGCGAGGAGGATCATCGCGAGGGTGTACTCGGCGACGGGGGCCGCGTTGGCGTCGGCGGCGGAGGTGACGAGGATGCCGCGGTGCCACAGTGCCTCGGACACGAGGCCGCGGACGCTCCCGGCGGCATGGAACACCGCGCGCAGCCGGGGGAGCCGGGCCAGGGCCGCCTCGTCGAGCGCGGGCGCGCCCCACCCCGTGACGAGCGCCTCCACCCGGGCCAGGCGCTCCTGCGGGGCGGCGGCGTCGACGGCGGTGACGGGAACGGGGTCGTCGATCAGGGCGAGAGCCGCGAGCCGGTTGCGACGGGGGCCGTCGAACAGGAGGTCCCAGGCATCGGGGGACATCGCGACGAGGACGGTGGGGCGGGCGGACATGGTCTCCTCGGGGCCTGCGCGACGGACGTCGGCGCCGCTCCAGTGAAGGACGGCGGGGCGGTGCGCGCAACGGAGACGAACACGGTCTGTCATGATCGAACACACTCGAACAAGGAGTCCCGATGCCGATTCCACACCGCGCCCGCTCGGCCGAGCGGTGCCGTGCATCCACGACACACGGGGAGGCCGCGGCGTGAGCGGCGGGGAAGAGGCGCCGCGCTTCGGCATCTCCCGCCGCGAGCGGATCCTCGACGAGCTGCGGCGCGCGGGGGCCGTGCGGGTGTCCGCGCTCGCGCGCGACCTGGGCGTGGCCGAGCTGACGATCCGCCGCGATATCGCCGACCTCGCGGAGCGGGGGCTCCTCACGCGCGTGCACGGCGGCGCCACGCTCCGCAGCACCCTCGACCCGGCCGCGGCTCGGCCGCTGTCCGCTCCGCGACGGTTCGGCATGGTGGTGCCGTCGCTGAGCTACTACTGGCCGCAGGTGGTGGAGGGCGCCCGCGTGGCGGGGATCGAGACCGACACGCAGATCGTGCTCCGGGGGGCGAGCTATGCGGCCGCCGACCAGCGCCGACAGATCTCCGCCCTGGTCGCGTCGGGGACGGTCCACGGGCTGATCGTGGCTCCCGAGACCGCGGGCGCGGACGGTCATGCCCTCCTCGCCTGGCTGGATGCGCTGCCCCTGCCCGTCGTGCTCGTCGAGCGTCGCGCGCCCGACGTCCTCGCGCTGACGCGTCTCGAGAGCGTCGTCACCGATCATGCTTTCGGGGGAGCGCTCGCCGCGAGTCATCTCGCCGGCCTCGGCCATCGGCGGGTCGGCATCCTCACCTCGCCCCAGTCGCCGACCTCCGCCGCCCTGCGCCGCGGGTGGGGCCGTGCGGTCGAGGAGCTCGGTCTCGAGCCGGGGGTCGACCGCGAGGTCGCCCTCGACCGCATGGGTCGATCGGCGGTAGGGCCCTTCGTCGCCGCGCTCCTCGACGAGATCCGGGCGACGGCGACGACCGCGCTGCTCGTGCACTCCGACCCGCAGGCGCTCCTGCTGCAGCAGCACCTGGTCGATGCGGGGTGGCGGGTGCCGGGCGACGTGTCGCTCCTCGCCTACGAC
>NZ_JBSHIM010000018.1:0-60771 GCF_053618975.1 Microbacterium sp. NPDC055599
CATTCCGAACCCGGAAGCTAAGCCTCACAGCGCCGATGGTACTGCAGGGGGGACCCTGTGGGAGAGTAGGACACCGCCGGACTCCTTTTAGTCAAAATGGCCACCCATCGTTGGGTGGCCATTTTGCGTTTGACGAACAACGAGAATAGGGAGCACCATGCCGGAAGAGGAAGAGCGCCGTCCGCGTCGCAGTGACGATGGAGGACCGCGCGGCAACCGTTCCGGTGGGCGCCCTGTGTATCGCGATGGTGCCTCGCGCCCACGATCTGGCTCTGATGCCCGCGGTTCGCGAGGTGAGGCCCGCCCTGACCGTGATGGTGATCAGCGTCGTGAGGGCGGGTACAGCCGTGATGGCGGCGGTCAGCGTCGTGAGGGTGGCTACAGCCGTGATGGCGGCGGTCAGCGTCGTGAGGGCGGGTACAGACGTGATGGTGGGCAGCGTCGTGAGGGCGGCTTCAACCGTGATGGTGGTCAGCGTCGCGAGGGTGGCTTCAGCCGTGATGGCGGTCAGCGTCGCGAGGGCGGATACAGCCGTGATGGTGGTCCGCGTCGTGAGGGCGGGTACAGCCGTGACTCCGCACCGCGTCATGAAGGCGGGTTCAACCGTGATGGTGCTCCGCGTCGCGAAGGGGGCTTCAACCGTGATGGCGGTCAGCGTCGCGAGGGCGGGTACAGCCGTGATGGTGGTCCGCGTCGTGAGGGCGGGTACAGCCGTGATGGTGGTCAGCGTCGTGAGGGCGGCTTCAACCGTGATGGCGGCGGTCAGCGTCGTGAGGGTGGCTACAGCCGTGACGGTGGGCAGCGTCGTGAGGGCGGCTTCAACCGTGATGGCGGCGGTCAGCGTCGTGAGGGTGGCTACAGCCGTGATGGTGGTCAGCGTCGTGAGGGTGGGTACAGCCGTGACGGTGGTCAGCGTCGCGAGGGCGGCTACAGCCGTGACGGTGGCCAGCGTCGTGAGGGTGGGTTCAACCGTGACGCGGCTCCCCGTCGCGAGGGTGGGTACAGCCGTGATGGCGGTCAGCGTCGTGAGGGTGGCTTCAGCCGTGATGGTGGGCAGCGTCGCGAAGGGCGGACGGAGCGTGAGCGGGGGAGTGACCGGTCCCGGTCGTTCCCGCAGCGCGGCGGTGCCGGGCGTGAGCGTCCGGCCAACGCGTCGAACGAGCGTGCCCGGTTCGACGAGCCGACCGTTCCGGACGAGGTCACGGCCCGGGATCTGCACTCTTCCGCGCGCAACGAGCTGAAGACGCTCAGCAAGGAGAACGCGGAGCACGTCGCCCGACACCTGGCGATGGCCTCGCGTCTGATCGACGAAGACCCCGCGCTGGCACACGAGCATGCGCTGGCGGCGTCGCGCCGGGCCGGTCGCATTGCGATCGTCCGCGAGACGCTCGGCATCACGGCCTATGCGACAGGTGACTTCGCCCTGGCTCTGCGCGAGCTGCGCACCTATCGCAGGATCTCCGGGAAGGACGACCAGATCGCGCTCATGGTCGACAGCGAGCGCGGAATCGGCCGTCCTGACCGAGCACTCGAGACCGGTCGTGCCGTGGACCGCTCCACCCTCGACACCGCGGTGCGCGTGGCTCTTGCGATCGCGATGTCGGGCGCGAGGCTCGACCAGGGCGACCTGGAGCTGGCTCTCGGTGAGCTCGAGATTCCCGAGCTCGATCCCGATCGTGCGTTCGAGTGGAGCCCAGCACTGTTCTCCGCGCGGGCAGCGGTCCTGGAAGACCTCGGACGCACCGACGAGGCAGAATTCTGGGCCCACCGCGCCGACGTCGCGGCGGAGGCGCTCGGCGTCGACGAAGCCGGCGACGAGGAGATCTACGTCGAAGACGGCCTCATCGACGACGAGTTCCTCGACGATCACGGTGACGGCACTGCTACGCCTGACGGTGACGCCGTTGGCGGCGGTGATGGTGGCGCGGATGCTGACGGTGGCGTGGATGCTGACGGTGGCGCGGATGCTGACGGTGGCGCGGATGCTGACGGTGGCGCGGATGCTGACGGTGGCGCGGATGCTGACGGTGGCGCGGATGCTGACGGTGGCGCGGATGCTGACGGTGACGTGGATCGTGATGGTGTCGTGGATCGCGACGCGGACCTCGACGTCGACGCGGGCCGAGACCTGGACAGCGACGACGATGCTGCCTCTGGACGCGACGGCGACAGCGATGGTGCCGGGACCGACCTCTTCAGTGAGGACGGCGAGGCCGAGCCCACGATCGAGGACGAGCCCACGATCGAGGATGAGGTTCGCGAGCTCCTCGGCGAAGACGTCGACGAGGTCGGCGAAGACGACGAGCCCGGTTCCTCGAAGCCGGAGGCGTGATGGCGCTCTTCACGCGCAGGCGTCAGACGCCCCGCACTCCGCTGGACGGCGTCGACACGATCCTCGCCGACCTCGACGGAGTCGTGTATGCCGGGCCCGGGGCCCTGCCGCACGCCGTGGAGAGCCTCAACGCCGCAGCCGCCACGGCGCGTCTGGGGTACATCACCAACAACGCGGCGCGGACCGACGCATCCGTCGCGGCGCACCTCACGAGCCTGGGCCTCACGGTCGCGCCGGACGACGTGGTCACGAGCCCGCAGGCGGCCATGCGACTGCTCTCGGGGATCGTTCCCCCTCCCGCGACGATCCTCGTCGTCGGAGGCGACGGTCTCGTGGATGAGGTGCAGAAGGCCGGGTACACGGTGACCCGCAGCGCTGACGCCGACCCACAAGCGGTCGTGCAGGGCTTCGCCCCCGAGGTCGCGTGGACCGACCTCGCCGAAGCGGCCTTCGCGCTCAAGGTCCCCGAGGAGGAGGGCGGCATCCCCTGGATCGCCACCAACACCGACTGGACGATCCCGCGCGAACGCGGCGTCGCCCCCGGCAACGGCACCCTCGTGTCCGCGGTGCACACCGCCGTCGGGCGGCTGGCCACGGTGGCGGGAAAGCCGGAGACCCCCATCTTCCAGGAGGCCCTGGACCGCTTCGGCGCGTCCACGGCGCTGTTCATCGGCGACCGCCTCGACACCGACATCATGGGAGCGAGCCGAGCCGGCATCGACTCCGCCCTCGTGCTGACCGGGATCGACCGCCCCAAGCACGTGCTCGCGGCGCCCGAGGGGTCGCGCCCGACCTACATCCTCGGCGACCTCCGCGGGCTGCACGAGCCGTACCCGGTCCCGACGGTGGCGGACGGCGTGTACGACGTCGGCGGCGCGGCGGTGCGGGTGCACGGCGCGGACGTGGAGATCGTCGCGGAGTCCGGGAACCAGCTCGACCTGCTGCGGGCCGGAGCTGCCGCGATCTGGGCCTCGGGCACTCCGGTGTTCGTGCTGCGCGTGCCCGAGCGGCTGTACGACGACCCGTTCCACCGCCCCTGACCACACGCGTGGCTCCGTCGGCTGTCCGAGGAGCCGCGTACAGTGGAACCCGTGAGCGATGAGACGACCGGTGCGCCGACGGACGGCCTGTGGAGCCGCCTGCGCCTGATCGAAGGGCAGCCGCTTCCGGCTCGTGCCGACGCTTACTCCGCGCTGCACGACGAGCTCTCGCGGCGGCTGGAGAGCGGATCACGGCTCGACCAGCGGGAGACCCCGGGAACACGATGACGCGACTCGACGCCGCCCTCGCCTCGCGGGGACTCGCCCGGTCGCGCAGCCATGCCGCCGCCCTCATCGCGGAGGGCCTCGTGAGCGTCGACGGTCGCCCCGTCGTCAAGGCGTCTACGCCGGTCCAGGACGACAGCGAGCTCACCGTGGCCGGCGCCGACCACTACGTCGGGCGCGCCGCGCACAAGCTCGTCGCCGCCCTCGACGGCTTCGGCGTCGCGGTCGCCGACCGGCTCGCGCTCGACATGGGCGCCTCGACCGGCGGATTCACCCAGGTGCTGCGCGAGCGCGGTGCGCGGCGGGTGCTCGCGGTCGACGTCGGACACGGACAGCTGGCTCCCGTCATCGCCGCGGACGACGGGGTCGTGTCGGTCGAGGGCTTCAACGTGCGGCACATGACACCGCAGAGCCTCGCGGACGCGACGGGCGAGCCCGCGCCGCCCGACCTGATCGTCGGCGACCTGTCGTTCATCTCACTCGAACTCGTCCTCCCGGCGATCGCCGCCGTCGCCGCGCCGGGCGCCGACGTGCTGCTGCTCGTGAAGCCGCAGTTCGAGGTCGGGCGCACCGCGGTGCGCGGGGGACTGGTCACCGATCCGGCCACCCGCGCCGACGCCGTGGCCCGCGTCGTCTGGAGCGCGTGGGACGCGGGGTTCGGGATGCTCGGCATCCTTCCCTCCCCGATCCTCGGCACGCACGGAAACGCGGAGTACCTCGTGCACCTCGCGCCGGGACGCGGCAGCAATCCGACAGAATGGATGGACACCATCAACCGGCTGGCAGGGGGACGATGAACGAGCGCTGGATCCTGGTGGTCGCGCACGCCGGCCGCGTCGAGACGGTGGAAGCGGCCCGTCGCGTGACCGATGCCCTGCGGGGAGCGGGTGCCCGCCCGGTCCTCGCGCCCGACGACCACGATGCGCTCTCCGCCGTCGACCCGTTCTTCGCCGACGTCGACGTCCTGGGCGTCTCCGCCGACCCGACCGCGCTCGAGCTGGCCATCGTCCTCGGCGGTGACGGCACGATCCTGCGCGCCGCGGAGCTCGTGCGCGACAGCGGTGCCCCCGTGCTCGGCATCAACATGGGCCACGTCGGCTTCCTCGCCGAGATCGACCCCGACGACATGGACGACGCGGTGCGCCGTGTCATCGCCCGCGACTACGACGTGGAGGAGCGCCTGGCGCTCTCGGTGCGGGTGAAGGACGCCGCCGGCGACGTCGTCTACGAGACCTGGGCCCTGAACGAGGCGACGGTCGAGAAGGCCAGCAGGGAGCGCATGATCGAGGTCGTGCTGGAGATCGACGGCCGCCCGCTGTCGAGCTTCGGCTGCGACGGCATGGTCGTGTCCACCCCGACGGGATCCACCGCCTACAACTTCTCCGCCGGCGGGCCCGTGATCTGGCCGACCGTGGAGGCCATCGCCGTGGTGCCGCTCTCCGCCCACGCGCTGTTCGCGAAGCCGCTCGTGGTGAGCCCCGACGCGGCGGTCGCGATCGAGATGCTCGAGCGCACGGACGGCTCCGGCATCCTCTGGTGCGACGGCCGACGCTCGCACGAGCTCCCGCCCGGAGCGCGTGTGGTGGTGCGACGCTCCTCGCGGCCGGTGCGCCTCGCGCGCCTGCACCCGACCGCGTTCACGAACCGGCTGGTGCGCAAGTTCCAGCTGCCGGTCGAAGGGTGGCGCGGACAGGACCGGAGGAACCAGCCGTGATCGAGGAGATGCGCCTGCGGGGCCTCGGTGTGATCGCCGACGCCGTGCTCCCGCTCGGACCGGGGTTCACCGCCATCACCGGCGAGACCGGTGCGGGCAAGACGATGGTCGTCACGGGGCTCGGGCTGCTGCTCGGACAGCGCGCCGACTCGGGCGCCGTGCGCGCCGGAGCCGGCCAGGCCTCGGTGGCGGGAGTCTGGGTCGTGCCCGAGACAGGGGACGTGGCAGACATCGTCGCCGACGCCGGGGGCGAGCTCGAACCGGTCGGTGGCGGCAGCGCCGAACTGTACGTGTCGCGCACCCTCAACGCCGAGGGCCGTAGCAGGGCGAGCGTGGGGGGTCGCGCCGCTCCGGCCGGCGTGCTGTCCGCCCTCGCAGACGAGCTGGTGGTCGTGCACGGCCAGTCCGAGCAGTTGCGGCTGCGGTCCGCCGCTGCGCAGCGCGACGCCCTCGACCGCTTCGGCGGTGACGCGATCGCCCGGGCGCTGGAGCACTACGGCACGGCCTTCGAGCGCTGGCGCGGCCTCGACGCGGAGATCGCCGAGATCACGGGCAACCGCGACCGCCGGGCGGAGGAGGCCGCGCGACTGCGGGAAGATCTCGCGCTGATCGAGGCGACCGCACCAGAGGCGGGTGAAGACGCCGAACTCGCGGCCCGCGCCGAGCGGCTCGCGAACGCCGAGGAGCTGCGACTGGCCGCCTCGCTCGCGCACGGGGCGCTCTCGAACGAGGAGGGCGAGCCGGATGCGTCGGCACTGGTCGCGGAGGCGCGGCGGGCGCTCGAACGGGTCTCGGATGCGACGCTCGCGGAGGTCGCCGAGACGCTCGCCGACATCGGCTACCGTATCGCCGACGCCGCCGGGCAGCTGTCCGGCTTCCTCGCCGACCTCGACGAGTCGGGCCCGCACGAACTCGCCGCGGTCGAGGAGCGGCGGGCGGCGCTGGGCGTGCTCATCCGCGCGCACGGGTCCCTCGACGACGCCATCCGCCTGTGGCAGACGGGCTCGACGCGCCTCGCGGAGCTCGACGACGACGGCGAGCGACTGCAGCGTCTCACCGCCGAGCGGGAGGAGGCGCGTACCGCGGTCGACGCCGCGGCGGACGCCCTGACTGCGGTCCGCACGGAGGCCGCCGTCCGCCTCGGCGACGCCGTCACCGCGGAGCTCCACGCGCTCGCGATGCCCGATGCCCGCCTGGAGGTCTCGGTCACCCCCGGCGCCGAGAGCACGCACGGGCGCGACGACGTGGCGATCCTGCTGGCCCCGCACCCCGGCGCCGAACCGCGGTCGGTGGCCAAGGGCGCCTCGGGCGGCGAGCTGTCGCGCGTGATGCTCGCGATCGAGGTCGTCATCGCGGCGACCGACCCGGTGCCCACGTTCGTGTTCGACGAGGTCGACGCCGGCATCGGCGGGGCCGCGGCCATCGAGGTCGGCCGGCGACTCGCCCGGCTGGCGGAGAAGTCGCAGGTGATCGCGGTGACGCATCTGGCGCAGGTCGCCGCGTTCGCGAACAACCACCTCACGGTCGTCAAGTCCAACGACGGGGCCGTCACCGCCTCGAGCGTGCGGCGTCTGGAGGGGGAGGAGCGGGAGGCCGAGATGGCGCGGCTGCTGTCCGGCCTCGCCGATTCCGACGCCGCGCTCACCCATGCCCGCGAACTTCTCAGCCTCGGCGTCTGAGGGAACTGTTAGGATAGAAGCCCGTGATGAACTCTTCTTCTGCGGGGCCCAAGAACGACACGACCAAGCACATCTTCGTGACTGGTGGTGTCGTTTCGTCTTTGGGCAAGGGCCTCACCGCGGCCAGCCTGGGCAACCTGCTCACCGCCCGCGGACTCCGCGTGGTCATGCAGAAGCTCGACCCGTATCTGAACGTGGATCCGGGCACCATGAACCCGTTCCAGCACGGCGAGGTGTTCGTCACCGACGACGGCGCGGAGACCGATCTCGACATCGGCCACTACGAGCGCTTCCTCGACATCAACCTGTCGCAGGCGGCCAACGTGACCACCGGCCAGATCTACTCGCAGGTCATCGCGCGCGAGCGTCGCGGTGAGTACCTCGGCGACACCGTGCAGGTCATCCCGCACATCACCGACGAGATCAAGCGCCGCATGCGCCTGCAGGCGACCGAGGACCCGCGCCCCGACGTCATCATCACCGAGGTCGGCGGCACGGTGGGCGACATCGAGTCGCAGCCGTTCCTGGAGGCCGCGCGTCAGCTGCGTCATGAGCTCGGCCGCGACAACGTGTTCTTCGTGCACGTGTCGCTCGTGCCGTTCATGGGCGCCTCCGGTGAGCAGAAGACCAAGCCCACGCAGCACTCCGTCGCAGCTCTCCGTCAGGTGGGCATCCAGCCCGACGCGCTGGTGCTGCGCAGCGACCGTCCCGTGAGCGCGAGCAACCGCAACAAGATCGCCCTGATGTGCGACGTGGACGTCGAGGGCGTCATCAACACGGTCGACCTCCCGAGCATCTACGACATCCCCTCCACGCTGAACGAGCAGGAGCTCGACTCGTACATCGTGCGGCGCCTCGGTCTGGACCAGAAGGCGGACGACGTCGACTGGACGCGGTGGAACAAGGTGCTGCACGCGGTGCACAACCCGAAGCACGAGGTCACGATCGGCCTCGTCGGCAAGTACATCGACCTCCCCGACGCGTACCTCTCGGTGACCGAGGCCCTCAAGGCCGGCGGTTTCGCGCAGGAGACCAAGGTGCACATCCGCTGGATCCCCTCCGACCTGTGCGAGACCCCGGAGGGCGCCCAGGAGCAGCTCGCCGAGCTCGACGGCATCTGCGTGCCGGGCGGCTTCGGCATCCGCGGCATCGAGGGCAAGCTCGGCGCGCTGAAGTTCGCGCGCGAGCAGGGCATCCCCACGCTCGGACTGTGCCTCGGCCTGCAGTGCATGGTGATCGAGTTCGCCCGCGATGTGGCCGGCATCGAGGGCGCATCGTCGAGCGAGTTCGACCCGGAGACGAAGGAGCCCGTGATCGCGACCATGGCCGAGCAGGTCGAGATCCTCGACGGCGGCGACCTGGGCGGCACCATGCGGCTGGGGCTCTACCAGGCCGCCCTCGCGGAGGGCTCGCTGGCGCGGGAGCTGTACGGCACCCCGGAGGCGTCGGAGCGGCACCGCCACCGCTACGAGGTCAACAACGCGTACCGCGACCGGCTGTCCGAGGCCGGGCTGGTGTTCTCCGGCCTGAACCCCGAGCTGGACCTGGTCGAGTACGTGGAGCTGCCGCGCGACGTGCACCCGTACTACATCGCCACGCAGGCCCACCCCGAGCTGCGGTCGCGCCCGACCGACCCGCACCCCCTGTTCCGCGGACTGGTGGGTGCGGCGATCGAGCGGCACCGCGCGAGCGAGCTGTTCGACGTCAGCGCCGATGAGTGACATCGGCGCCCTGCCCGACGGCGGTCCGCTGCGCGACGAGCCGCTAGACCCCGAGGTCCTGTCCTCCGAGCTCGTGTACGAGGGACGGGTGTGGGACGTGCGCTCCGACCGTGTGCGCTACGGCGACGGTGAGATCGTGCGCCAGTACGTCGCCCATCCCGGCGCGGTGGCGATCGTCGCGCTGGACGACGAGGGCCGGGTGCTGCTGATCCAGCAGTACCGGCACCCGATCCGGCACCGCGATTGGGAGCTGCCTGCCGGTCTGCTCGACGTGCCGGGGGAGGACCCTGCCGCGGCCGCGCAGCGCGAGCTCGCGGAGGAGGCCGACCTGGTCGCGGCGCACTGGGTGCCCCTGGTGTCGTCGTGGACCACGCCGGGCGGGAACGACGAGCTGATCCAGCTGTTCCTCGCCACGGGCATCACGGCCGCCGACGCCGCACACTCCCGGGAGGACGAGGAGGCCGACATCCGGCTCGCCTGGGTGACCCTCGACGACGCGGTGGCCGCGGTGCTTGACGGTCGCATGCGTAACGGCATCCTCGCGATCGGTGTGCTCGCGGCCGCGCAGAGGCTCCGCGACCGGGGCTGACATGCTGCTCGATCGCGCCCTCGACGCGTATCTGCGTCACGTCACGATCGAGCGCGGACTGAGCGCGCACACGATCGCGGCGTACCGACGCGACCTCGACGGGTACCGGGGGTGGCTCGCCGCCGAGGGCATCACCGACACGACCGAGGTGACCCCCGCGGTGATCGACCGCTTCATCGCCGAGCGTGCGTCCGCCGAGCCCGCCCCCGCGGCCACGAGCCTCGCCCGGTTGCAGTCGTCCGTGCGCGGGTGGCACCGCTTCCTGGCGCGCGAGGGGATCGAGGCCGACGACCCGAGCGGCCGGCTGCGTCCGCCCAAGGCCCCGCGGAGGCTGCCAAAGGCGCTGACGATCGAGCAGGTCGAGCGCCTGCTCGCGGCGCCGTCGCCGGAGGAGCCGCTCGGCATCCGCGACCGCGCGCTGCTGGAGCTGCTGTACGCCACGGGCGCCCGCGTGTCGGAGGCGGTCGGGCTCGACGTCGACGACCTCGCACACGGGGAGGTGCTGCGGCTGCGCGGCAAGGGGTCGAAGGAGCGCATCGTGCCGGTGGGCTCGTACGCGCGTGACGCGGTCGACGCGTACCTGACGCGGGTGCGTCCCGGGCTCGCCGCGAAGGGCAGAGCCTCGGCGCGCCTGTTCCTCGGCGCCCGCGGTGCGCCGCTGTCCCGGCAGAGCGCGTGGCTGGTGATCCGGGCGGCGGCGGAGCGGGCGCAGATCACGGCCGAGGTGTCGCCGCACACCCTGCGGCACTCGTTCGCGACGCATCTGCTGCAGGGCGGCGCGGACGTGCGCGTGGTGCAGGAGCTGCTCGGGCACTCGTCCGTCGCCACGACCCAGATCTACACGCACGTGTCGGTCGACGCGCTGCGCGACGTGTACGCCACGTCGCACCCGCGGGCCCGCTGACTCGCGCGGTCGCCTGGGTCCGCCGCCGCGCGCCGGGACGGCCCGTGACCGGCCCGGCCGCTACAATCGAGCAAGCACGAAGGAGCAGGAGAACCGGTGGCTGAGAACGCGGCGAAGTCCAGGGCGAAGGCGAAGAAGGCCGACGACACCCCCATGGGACCCACCGGCCGCCCCTACCGCGGCTTCCCGATCCCGGCGCCGCTGAAGTCGCACGGTCCCGCGCGCATCATCGCCCTCTGCAACCAGAAGGGCGGCGTCGGCAAGACGACCACCTCGATCAACCTCGCCGCGTCCCTCGCGGAGTACGGCCGCAAGGTGCTCGCCGTCGACTTCGACCCGCAGGGTGCGCTGTCCGCGGGCCTGGGCATCCAGACCCACGACGTCCCCACCGTGTACGACCTGCTGCTGGACACGAAGCGCGACGCGCACGAGGCGATCGTCCACTCCAACGTCGAGGGCCTCGACGTGCTGCCCGCGAACATCGACCTGTCGGCCGCCGAGGTGCACCTGGTCAACGAGGTGGCCCGCGAGACCATCCTCGCGCGGGTGCTCCGCCAGGTCGCGGGCGAGTACGACGTCATCCTGATCGACTGCCAGCCCTCGCTCGGCCTGCTCACGGTCAACGCTCTCACCGCCGCGCACGGCGTGATCATCCCGCTCGAGTGCGAGTTCTTCGCCCTGCGCGGGGTGGCGCTGCTGATCGAGACCATCGACAAGGTGCGCGACCGCCTGAATCCGTCGATCACGATGGACGGGCTGCTGGCGACCATGTACGACCCGCGCACGCTGCACTCGCGCGAGGTGCTGGAGCGGGTGGTGGAGGCCTTCGGCGACGACGTGCTGGAGACCGTGATCGGCCGCACGGTGAAGTTCCCCGACGCCTCGGTCTCCGGCGTGCCCATCACCGAGTTCGCGCCGGAGCACGCCGCCGCGCAGGCGTATCTGCGGCTGGCGCGGGAGCTGGTCGCCCGTGGCGCCGTCGCCTGAGCACGCCGAGACCGATCCGACCGCCGAGGCCGTCGCCCCCGCGGAGGGCGACACGGGCTTCCGCGTCTCGCTATCGAACTTCGACGGACCGTTCGACCTGCTGCTGAATCTCATCTCGAAGCACGAGATGGACATCACCGAGGTGTCGCTGAGCGCGGTCACGAACGAGTTCATCGCCTACCTCGCCGAGCTGGAGGACGAGGAGGAGCTCGACCAGGCCTCGGAGTTCCTCGTGGTGGCCGCGACGCTGCTCGACATGAAGGTCGCCGGCCTCCTGCCGCAGGGCGAGCTCGTCGACGCCGAGGCCGTGGCGCTGCTGGAGGCGCGCGACCTGCTGTTCGCGCGCCTGCTGCAGTACCGGGCGTTCAAGGAGGTGTCGGCGTGGTTCGCGCGGTGCCTGCAGCGGGAGGACCGCCGTCACGTGCGGGCGGTGCCGCTGGAGGAGAAGCACCGCCGCAAGACGCCGGAGCTGGTGTGGTCGCTGAGCGCGGACGACTTCGCGGCGCTGGCACTGCTGGCTTTCGCGCCCAAGGAGATGCCGCACGTCGGGCTCGATCACCTGCACGCACCGCTGGTGAGCATCCGCGAGCAGGCGGCGATCGTCGTGACGCTGCTGCGCGGCACCGAGTCGATCAGCTTCCGCGAGCTGGTCGCCGGGGTCACCGAGCCGGGGATCGTGGTGGCGCGCTTCATCTCCGTCCTGGAGCTGTACCGCCACGCGGCGCTCTCCTTCGAACAACTGGAACCGCTCGGCGAGCTGACGCTCCGCTGGGCCGCCGACACCTGGTCGGACGAGACACTCGCGACCCTGGGGGCCGACTATGACCGATGACGTGACCGAGACCGAGACCGCGCCGGAGGTCGAGCCCGTGCCGGAGGTCGCACCCGGGCCGGAGGTCGAGCCCGGGGGTGACGACGCCGCGACGGTCGTGGGCTCCGAGCTGCCGCTGAGCGAGCGCGTCGAGGCGATCCTCTTCATCGTGGACGAGCCGATCGGCCTGGTCGCCCTCGCGGCCGCGGTCGGCGCGCCGGTGCCGGCCGTGCGGCAGACGCTCGAGGCGCTCGGGGACGACTACGACGGACGGGGCCGAGGACCGCGGCGCGGCTTCGAGCTGCGCGAGGTCGGTGGCGGGTGGCGGCTGTACGTGCGCGAAGACCTCGACCCCGTGGTGGCGGAGTTCGTGGGCGGGCAGGCGCCCGCGCGGCTGTCGCAGGCCGCCCTGGAGACGCTCGCGGTGATCGCCTACAAGCAGCCCGTCACCCGCAGCCAGGTCGCGTCGATCCGCGCCGTGAACGTGGACTCGGTCGTGCGCACGCTGCTCGCCCGCGGCCTCATCACCGAGCTCTTCGCCGACTCCGAGACCGGGGCGATCAACTACGGCACCACCGACGCGCTGCTGCAGCACCTCGGCATCAACTCGCTGGACGAGCTGCCGCCGATCTCGCCGTTGCTGGACGACGGCGCCGACGGATTCGACGAAGGGACCCTCCGATGAACGCTGCCCACGACGACGCCACCGCGCCCGAGGGCGTGCGGCTGCAGAAGGTCCTCGCGGCGGCGGGCGTCGCCTCGCGCCGTGTCGTCGAGCAGTACATCGTCGAGGGGCGCATCCGGGTGAACGGGCAGACCGTGACCGAGCTCGGCCGTCGGATCGACCCCGAGCGCGACCTGGTCGACGTGGACGGCACCGCGGTGCAGCTCGACGTCACCAAGCGCTACGTGATGCTGAACAAGCCCACCGGGGTGGTCAGCAGCATGCGTGACGAGAGCGGGCGGCCCGACCTGCGTCGCTTCACGAAGGACTACGAGGAGCGGCTCTACAACGTGGGGCGCCTCGACGCCGAGACCAGCGGGCTGCTGCTGCTCACGAACGACGGCGAGCTCGCGCACGTGCTGGCGCATCCGTCGTTCGGTGTGACCAAGGTGTACATCGCCAAGGTGGACGGCACGGTGACCCCGCAGACGATCTCCACGCTCACGAAGGGCATCGAGCTGGAGGACGGCCCCATCGCGGCGGACAAGGCGCGGCTGCTGGACACGTCGCGCGGCTCGAGCCTGGTGGAGCTCACGCTGCACTCGGGGCGCAACCGCATCGTGCGTCGGATGATGGCCGCGGTCGGCCACCCCGTGACCGAGCTCGTGCGCCGGCAGTTCGGCCCGCTGCACCTGGGAACCCTCCCGGCGGGGAAGACGCGTGACCTGAGTAAAATCGAACTCGGTGCGCTGTTGACCCTCGCGCGCCGTGAATCCGGTGTCGCCGCGGCGCCAGGCGAGCAGGAGACCGAATGACCGACACGACGAGTGCGCCCACGGCGCGGAAGACCGGTGCCGTCGCGCCGCGTCTGTCCGGCACCGTCCGCATCGTCGGTGCCGGCCTGCTCGGCGCGAGCGTCGGTCATGCGCTGCGGGCCAAGGGTGTCGATGTGGCGCTCACGGATGCCTCCCCGGCGCAGCTGCGACTGGCGGTGGACTACGGCGCCGGTCGACTCGCGTCGGACGACGACACTCCCGCGCTGATCGTGGTGGCCGTGCCGCCCGACGTCACGGCCGACGTGGTGCAGGCCGAGCTGGAGCGGTACCCGGACGCGGTCGTGACCGACGTCGCGAGCGTCAAGCTCGAACCGTTCCGGACGCTGCGCGACCGCGGCGTCGACCTCGCGCGCTACATCGGCTCGCACCCGCTCGCGGGGCGTGAGCGCGGCGGCGCCATCTCCGCCCGCGCCGACCTCTTCATCGGGCGGCCCTGGGTGGTGTGCCGCGACGAGGACACGAAGGCCACGGATCTCGCGCTGGTCGAGGCGCTCGCGCTCGACGTGGGCGCGATGCCGCTGGAGATGACGCCGGAGGAGCACGACCGTTCGGTCGCGCTCACCTCGCACGTGCCCCAGGTCGTCGCGAGTCTGCTGGCCGCGCGGCTCGCGGGAGCCGAGGAGGGCGCGCTGCGCCTGGCGGGTCAGGGCGTGCGCGACACGACGCGCATCGCCGCCTCCGCGCCCGAGCTGTGGGTGCAGATCCTCGGCGCGAACGCGGGGCCCGTCGTGGAGATCCTCGACGCGCTGGCGGCCGACCTGGGCGATGTCGCGGAGGCGCTGCGGGCGCCGGCGGCCCCCGGCGCACGCCGTGTGATCGCGGAGACCATCCGGCAGGGCAACGACGGCGTGGAGCGCCTGCCGGGCAAGCACGGCCAGAACCGGCGCTTCGAGACGCTCGTGGTGATGGTCGACGACACCGCCGGACAGCTCGGCCGCCTGTTCGGCGAGCTCGGCGAACTCGGCGTCAACGTCGAGGACCTGCGTCTGGAGCACTCGCCCGGCGCACAGTTCGGTCTGGCCGAGATCAGTGTCGACCCCGCGGCGCTGCACGGCGCGATCACCGGGCTCCAGGAACGCGGCTGGCGCATTGCAGGGAACACGAATGACTGACACCTCCACCGTCTCCGCCACGAAGTTCATCGCCATCGACGGGCCGGCCGGTTCCGGCAAGTCCAGCGTCTCCAAGGCGGTCGCGCGCCAGCTCGGCTACGGCTACCTCGACACCGGCTCGGCGTACCGGGCGCTCGCCTGGCATGTGCTGGAGCAAGGCGCCGACACCGATGACGCGGCCGCCGTGCGCGCCGCCGCGGCCGACTTCCCGGTCCGTCTCGGCCTCGACCCCGACGACCGCACGGTCCGGGTGGGCGACACCGACGTGACCGACGCCATCCGCGAACCGCGGGTCTCCGGCGCAGTGAGTGGCGTCGCCCGCGTGCCCGAGGTGCGCGCGCAGGTGAACGAGCTGTTCCGCGCGCTGGTCGCCGACGCGCCCTACCCGGCCGTCGTGGTCGAGGGCCGCGACATCACGACGGTGGTCGCGCCGGATGCCCCCGTGCGCATCCTCCTGACCGCCGCCCCCGAGGTGCGCGCCGCACGCCGTGCCGGCGAGCTCGCGGGGGAGAACGCCGCCGCCGTCGCCGCGGCCCTGCACCGGCGCGACGCCTCCGACAGCGCCGTCGTCGACTTCCTCAACGCCGCCGAGGGCGTCGAGGTCGTCGATTCGACCGAACTCGACTACCCCCAGACCATCGACGCCGTGCTCACGGTGATCGAACGACTCCGAGGAGCACACCGTGGCTGACGACGAATACGAAGGCGGCCCCGACCAGCTCGCCGAGAAGATGGAGAACCTCGACGAGCACCTCGCCGAGCAGCGCGCCGAGACCCTGCGCGCCGGTCTCGCCGACTACGAGCTGGACGACGAGGATGCCGCGCTCCTCGCGGGCGTCTCGCTGGGCGAGGACGGCATCGAGTTCCTGCCCGCGCTGCCGGTCGTCGCGATCGTCGGACGGCCGAACGTCGGCAAGTCGGCGCTCGTGAACCGCATCCTCGGTCGGCGTGAGGCCGTGGTGGAGGACACCCCCGGCGTCACGCGCGACCGCGTCACCTACAAGGCCGAATGGAACGACCGGCGCTTCACGCTCGTCGACACCGGCGGCTGGGAGCCCGACGCCCGCGGCATCGACCGCTCGGTCGCCGCGCAGGCGGAGGTCGCGATCGACCTGTCCGACGTGGTGCTGTTCGTGGTCGACGCGATGGTCGGCGCCACCTCGACCGACGAGCACGTGGTCAAGCTGCTGCGCAAGAGCGGCAAGCCCGTGTTCCTGGTCGCGAACAAGATCGACGACGCCCGGCAGGAGCCGGAGGCCGCCGCCCTGTGGAACCTCGGTCTCGGTGAGCCCCACCCGGTCTCGGCCATCCACGGCCGCGGCGTGGCGGATCTCCTGGATGCCGTGCTGAAGAAGCTTCCCGAGATCTCGGCGGTCGCCAAGCAGGAGATCGGCGGGCCGCGACGTGTCGCGATCCTCGGTCGCCCCAACGTGGGCAAGTCCTCGCTGCTGAACAAGGCCGCGGGGGAGGAGCGCGTCGTCGTGAACGACCTGGCGGGCACCACGCGCGACCCGGTCGACGAGGTCGTGGAGCTCGGCGGCAAGATGTGGCGTCTGGTCGACACGGCCGGTATCCGTCGCCGCGTGCACATGGCGCAGGGCGCGGACTTCTACGCCTCGCTGCGCACGTCGGCCGCGCTGGAGAAGGCCGAGGTCGCCGTCGTGGTCCTCGACGTGTCGGAGACGATCAGCGAGCAGGACGTGCGGATCATCGACCTCGTCCTGGAGTCGGGCCGTGCGCTCGTCCTCGCGTTCAACAAGTGGGACCGCCTGAACGACGACGACCTGGAGAACGCCGATCGCCGCCGGTACCTCGAGCGCGAGATCGAGCAGGACCTCGCGCACGTGGCGTGGGCTCCGCGGGTGAACATCTCCGCGAAGACCGGGCGGCACCTCGACAAGCTGGTGCCCGCGCTGGAGACGGCGCTCGAGAACTGGGACCGCCGCATCCCGACCGGCAAGTTCAACGCCTTCCTCGCCGAGCTCGTGGCGGAGCACCCGCACCCGCTGCGCGGGGGCAAGCAGCCGCGCATCCTGTTCGGCACGCAGGCCTCGACGCGTCCGCCGACGTTCGTGCTGTTCACGACCGGGTTCCTCGACCCGGGCTACCGCCGGTTCATCCAGCGGCGCCTGCGCGAGCTCTACCCGTTCGAGGGGACGCCGATCGTCATCAACATGCGCGTGCGGGAGCGCCGCCAGCGCTGACGCGTTCCGGCGTGTGTCGCCGGGTGGCGCCGCCACCCCGATGCTGTGAAAAGCTGAGGGGGTGACAGTCGTACCCCCCGCTCCCGGCGAACCGCGTCGCCCCGAAGGACCGCGCAACCCCGGCGACGCCTGGGTGGTCGCAGACACGGGGGAGCGCTACTGGGGGCGGTTCGGCGCGGCCGGTCTGCTCGCGGTCGACGCGACGCGCGGGATCCTGCTGCAGCACCGCGTGTCGTGGAGCCACTTCGGCGGCACGTGGGGGTTGCCCGGCGGTGCGCTGCACGAGGGCGAGTCGGCGATCGTCGGAGCGATCCGGGAGGCGCAGGAGGAGGCGGGCGTGCCGGACGGCGCCGTGCGTCCGCGCTTCACGAGCGTGCTCGACCTCGGCATCTGGTCGTACACGACGGTGGTCGCCGATGTGCGCAGCCCGTTCGACCCGGTGATCAGCGATCCGGAGAGCGTGGCGCTGGAGTGGGTCCCGGTCGGCCGCGTGGACGAGCTGCCGCTGCACCCGGGGTTCGGGGCGGCGTGGCCGATGCTGCGTGCTCAGCTCGATGTGTTCCCGGCCGTGGTGGTCGACGGGGCGAACGTGGTCGGGTCGGTGCCCGACGGCTGGTGGAAGGACCGAGCCGGTGCGGCCGCGCGCTTGCGTGACCGGCTGGCCGGGCTGGCGGTGCCCGCGGACGACCTGGGGCTCGCCGGAGACGACTGGTACCCGGAGGTGGCGCTCGTAGTCGAGGGTCGTGCCCGCGACATCGGGACCGAGGCCGCGGAGACCGGTGCTGCCGAGGCCGGAGTCGCGGAGCCGGCGCTGGCGGTCGTACGGGCCGAGGCCGCGGGCGATGACGCGATCGTGGCCGAGGTCGAGCGTCGGGTCGCGGGGGCGCAGCGGGTGCTGGCGGTCACGAGCGACCGGGAGCTGCAGGCGCGGGTCGAGGCCGCGGGCGCGCAGGTGCGGTCGAGCGGGTGGCTGCGGAGGCTGCTGGACGCCTGACGCGAGCGGACGGGTCCGTCGGGCGGATGCCGCGGGGTCAGTCGAGCGGGGTGTCCCGGCCGCGGAGGCGGTCGATCTCGCGGCGCTCGCGTTTGGTCGGGCGACCGGCACCGCGGTCGCGCAGGCCGAGCGCGGCCTGCGGTTCGCGTTCGGGTGTGCGGTCTTCGTAGGCGAGGGCGGCGAGTGGGGCCCCGACGCGTTTGACGAGCAGCTGCCGGACGATGAGGATGCGGTCGAACCCCGAGATGCGGATGCGCAGCTCGTCGCCGATGCGGACCGTCTGGGCGGCCTTGGCCTTGTCGCCGTTCACGCGCACATGCCCCGCACGGCATGCGGTGGTCGCGGCCGACCGGGTCTTGTACACGCGGACGGCCCACAGCCAGCTGTCGACGCGGACGCTGTCAGCCATCACGAGGCCTTCCGTGCGAGGACGACTAGGGTGCCCGCGATGAGGAGCCCCTGTCCGAGCGTGTAGGTCGCCATCACGGCGGGGCTGCTCCAGGCCGGGAGAGCATCGGGGAGGAAGAGCCGGAACGCGAGGATCGTGTCGCTGGCGAGGAAGAACGCGCCGCCCACCGCGACGAGGGGGTGGCAGCGGGCGGCCATCGCGGCCGTGCCGCCCAGCAGCAGCCCGTAGGCGGCGACGGCGATCAGCAGGGGGCCGGTGTGCGGGCCGAGCGTGAGGATCATCGCGACCCACCACGCCGCGTACACCAGCGTCCACCAGGGCAGCCGACGCCGGGCGAGGTGCCGCGCGAACAGCACGATGTACGCCACGTGCGCGAGGCCGAAGAACCCGAGCATGAGCGGAAGCTCGGGGGCGGCGGGGAACAGCGCCCCCGCGCCGTCGCCCAGCCAGGAGAACAGCAGCGCCGCGAGCACGAGCACGAGGGCGGAGCGCGGCCGGAGGCGTGGGGCGGCCACGAGCACCGGTACCGCGAGCAGCGGCATGAGCAGCAGCTTGGTCGCAGCGGCCAGGTCGTGGTCGAGCGCGAGCAGCACGACGTGCAGCAGCGACACCGCGACGTACGGCGCGAATGCCCACACGATCGGGCGGGGGAGGGTGCGGCGGCGCATCCCCTCATCGTATGGCCGCGGCGGTATATCCGGGGGAGCGGGGGTGCGCCGTGGGGTGGCGGATGCGGCTCCCGGGGCGGGGGTCATGCGTCGGCGCGGGAGGACAGGTCGAGCGTCACGAGCACCCGTCCGGGCTTCATGACCGTCTGCTCTGTGAAGCCTGCGCCGAGGAAGGTGTTCAGCGTGCCGTGGAACAGGTCGTTCGAGCGCTGCTTCTCGCCGCGCGTGTCGACCGGGTAGCCCTCGACCAGCCGCGCTCCGGATGCCGCGGCGTAGTCGACCGCCGCGCGCAGCAGTGCCGCGTTGAGTCCGGTGCCCCGGTGCTCGCGGCGCACCACGAAGCACGTCACCGCCCACACGGACGGGTCGTCGAACGGCTCGGCGGACGACGCGGCGATGATGCGCGTGCGGGGGATGCGGGCCTGCGCGGTGCGCGGCCCGACGCGGATCCAGCCCGCGGCCTCGCCGTCGACGTAGGCCACGAGGCCGGGCGGCGGACCCTCGTCGATCTCGGCCCGGAATATCTCGGTGCGCTGCGGCGTGGTCGTCGTGTTCCAGTCCTTGTTGCTCAGCATCGGCCAGATGCACTGGCAGCTCGCCCCGTCGCCCCCGCCCGTGAGAGCGTGCTGCACGTCGTCCCAGCGGTCGGACGTGGCGAGTTCGGTGGTGATCGTCGGCATGACCGCGACGGTACGCGGTGGGTCCGACACCCCGCAACGCCCCGGTTCGCGAGAGGGCCTCGGGTACGGCTAAGATAGGGGAGTTGCCTGCGCGAGAGTGCAGAACAACGGGCTGTGGCGCAGCTTGGTAGCGCACTTGACTGGGGGTCAAGGGGTCGCAGGTTCAAATCCTGTCAGCCCGACCACAAAGCCCCGGAGAACCGCAGAATCATGCGGATCTCCGGGGCTTTTTCCTTGCCCGGAATCGGCGCTCGAGGTCGCCGTCTCACATGCGTCTCACATGGGAACACACGGTGCGGTCAGAGCGCGCGCAGTTGGCCGAGCCCGAGCGCCTCTGCGCGGCGTCGTTCGACAGCGTCGATGACCTCGTCGACTCGGTTCGGCCAGAGGTGCGAGTACGTGTTCAGGGTCTCGGTCGCGTCCTTGTGGCCGAGCATCAGCTGCACGAGCTTGACGTCTGCGCCAGCGGCGATGGCGTTCGTCGCTGCGACGTGGCGAAGGTCGTGCACCGAGTAGTCCGCGGCCGCTCGCACCGTGCGACGTGCCTTCAGCCAGACGCGGTTGTACCAGTTCTTGCCGTCGACCGCCGCGCCGCGCACGGTGACGAACACGAAGTCCTCCGAGTCGCGGCCCGCCGTGATCTCGCTCAGCCCGTCGATGACGAAGTCGGCGAGCGGAAGCCATCGCTTTTCCCACGTCTTCACCGGACCGAGCTTGCGGAGTCCGGCGCGGTCGATCGTCCACGTGCGGTGGATGCGTGCGCGCTTCTGCTCGAGGTCGAGGTCTTTGATCTTCAGCGCCGTCGCCTCGCCGATGCGCGGGCCGCTATGGGCGAGCATGCTGAACAGGACGCCGTCGACTGGTCGTCCCGAGATCGCGGATGCCGCGGAGGCAAGCATGTCGAGTTGCACGTACGAGAGTGACGGCAGGTCGTTCTCGATGTCGCCTTCGTCGCGGGGGAACTCGACCTTCGCCAGCGGGTTGCGACCGATCCACTGCTCCGCGACGGCGTAACGGAGCGCGCCGCCGAACGTGGAGCCGACGACGTGACGGAGGTAGGCGGCGCTCATCTTCACCGGCTTGCGTCCGACCTCGTTGAGGTGGCCGTTCTTGTCGAAGACGAAGACCGCGGTGCCGGCGCGGAGCTGTGAGATCCACTCGTCGATCTGTGGCCGAGTGATGCTGCCGACTGCTCGTGATCCCCACCTCGGCAGTACGTAGTTGTCGAGCTCGCGGCGGTAGCGTCGCCAGCTGGAATCCTTGATCCGGTTCTTCGACGCGAGCCACGCCTCGGCGGCGGCCTCGAAGGTGCGTTCTCGAGCGGACGGATCGATGTAGCGGTCTGATCGAATGTCGTCCTCGATGCCGGCGACGAACGCCTCCGCGTCTGAGCGCCGGGCGAACAGGCGCTTCTTCTGGATGCCGTCGGGGTCGTACCAGCCGGCTTCCCACCGCGAGCCCCGCCCGAACTTGGAGGTACGGAAGTGCTCGGGCATCGTCTTGAGTGACTTCATCTGCGCACTCGTCGGACTGATCTTCGTGACGGTGCCGTCGGGCATCGCCACCTTCGCATCCTTCACCCAGCGATCAGTGATCCACGCCTTCGCCACTAGCCGACCTCGATGCGGTGGGCGAACTGACCGGCGCCCATTCGGGGGTCGACGTACACCGCACCCTCGGTTCGGAGAAGCAGGCTGCGAAAAACGACGACGAGCTCGTCGGGAACGTTGAGCGCGATCGCCATCGAGGTGACATGCCCGCCGTGGTGATGCTCGGCTTCGGCGTACGCGATGGGAGTGATCAAGGTCTGCGCTGCCCACGCGTTCGCGGCGGCCTCCTGGCGCTTGCGGATGAGTCCGAAGTCGGTCGGACGATGTCCGAGGACGTGGTGCCCGATCTCATGGCACATCACGCCGCGAAGGACGCGCCCGCGCATGCCGGGCGTCAGGTCGATGTAGTTCGAGCCCGGCGCGTAGCCGCTGCGGTGAGTGCCGCGGCGTTCGCGAACGGTCAGCCCCATGTCGGCGGCAAGATTCCAGACGTCCATGCATAACCCCCTCGATTGGGCATGGTTGTTCTTCGGTAGATAGCGGAGCGTCGGGTGTGGCGATACGTCACGCGTGGTCGTAGTCGGCGTCGTTGCCTTCGGGGAACTCGTTGATCGAGTCGTTTGCGACCAGGTCGTAATCCTGTCGGCTACGTAGGACATTCTCGGCTCGCTCGACGAGTTCAGACGCAGTCAGCCCGACAGCTGAACCGATCATGCCGATCTCCCCCAGTGTCGCGGGCGGCGACTCCTGACGAAGGATGATGCCGATCCGGTTGATGGACATTCCCGTGGTTGCCGCGAGCTTGCGGTAGGTGATCCCCGCGTCCTGGACGGCCTCGTGAAGGTATCCGGCGATGAGGGCATCCATTGGGAGCAGGTTCTTGGCCACGTGCCGAGTGTACCCATTTCGGTTCACTCGGTGCAAGCAACTTGACTTTGAACCGAGTTCGGTTCACAGTGGACGACATGGAGATGAACCGAATTGGGTTCACCGGATTGGATGCCGGTGTCGCAGCAGAGGTGCGGTCGGAGATCGCGCGGAGCCGGACGGCTTCTGTGAAGGGGATCGCCGAGAAGCTCGGTATTCGCCGGGCCACACTCTCGTCTCGTGTCAATGGGCACGCGGCGTTCACCCCTTCGCTCCTGGCGGCGGTAGCTGCGGAGCTCGGCACGTCCGCATCGGCCATCATCGCTCGGGCTGAGAGAGCAATCGAGTCCGCCGAGGCGGAGGCGTCGTGAGCATGATCCCTTTCCCCGCTACAACGATCGACGCCCCGGGTGAAGCTCCCGAAGGGTTCGAGCAGATGCCGATGATCATGTCCCCGAAGGTGCTCGCGGAGGTGCTCGACATCACGACGAAGACCCTCGAGCGCTGGCGTGATGCCCGACTGCGCGACGGGAAGACGGGACCGGTCTGGCACAAGCTGCCCGGATCGAAGCTGATCCGCTATTCGCGCGCCGACGTGCTTTCGTGGTTCGCCGCCTGCCGAGAAGACGAGGTGGCCTCGTGAGCGAGCATCTCCTCGACGGCGTCCCGCATGATGATCGCCGCTCCCATGATTCGTTCTTCGCGCGTCAGATCCATCGGCTAGGCAGAGCCCTCGTCGGGGTGGCCGGTTCCGTACATCCGCACAAAACGGCTGTGAGCCTCGCGAATGGTGTCGTAGAAGCCGTCGAACCATCCCGCCCCGGTCGAATCGTCGACGATCACTACGGAGACGGTGCTCTCTGCGCGCAGGCGAATGAGCTGGACATTCCGAGCCACTCCCGCTTCAAGGGCCATTTCGCTACCAGTGAGCGGGAACCAGAGGAACTCATCGCTCTTCTCGAGGCTCAACTTCGCAATGGCATTCGCGATCGTCGCGTGCGCGGTGAGGATGTCATGCGCGGTGCCGGTGATCGTGTGCCCATCGATTGTGATGCTGCTGTTGGCTCCCATGGTTCCCCTTCGGACGACGCGCGCGGGCCAGAATCCCGTGTCGCTTCTGAGTCGATCGTAGGGGTCGCGTCCGGCGCGACCGCGTCCCCCTCGCGGGACGCGTCGGACGCATCTTCGGTTCGCATGATCTCCCGGTCTGGGGGCCGGGTGCCCGCTGGGGTATCGGGCCAGGCGGGTCGGGGCACCGTGGGGACGGCTGCCCCGACCATGCCAGACGGTCCGGTCGACCTGGCGGTGTCGCTGCTCAGCCCCGTGCTCTGGTGCGTCGCCGCGGGATACCTCGTTCTCGGGCTCGCGCTCGTGTGGGTGTCGCTGCTGCTGGCCCCGTGGGGGTTGCTGATGCTGGTGCTCGCCTTCGGTGCGCTGTTCGCTGCTGCGCTGTGCGGGTTCCTCGCGACCGGGATCGCCGAGCTTGAAAGGGATCCCGCATGAGCGCGCTCGAGGTGTTCCAGTACGCCGATCGGCAGGTGCGCACGGGCACGGTGAACGGCGAGGTGTGGTTCGTGCTCGCCGACATCTGCGGCGTGCTCGGCGTCGCGAACGTCGGCAACGTCACCGCCCGCCTCGAAGAGGCTGATATCCGCCAGACGGACATCAGCTCCGGCGGTCAGCGCCGCGCGGTCACGATCGTCTCCGAGGCCGGCATGTACGACGTCGTCATCCGGTCCGACAAGCCCGAGGCCCGCCGCTTCCGCTGGTGGGTGACGCACGAGGTTATCCCGGCCATCCGCCGCACCGGGACCTACGCCGTCGAGACGCCGGAGCAGCTGATGGCGCGCGCCGTCGTGCAGGCGCAGGAGATCATCGCCCGCAAGGACGAGCAGATCGCCGCGCTCGCGCCGATGGCCGAGGCGTGGGAGGAGATCGCCGACGCGGGAACCGACTACGCGGTCCGCGACGTCGCCCCGATGCTCTCCCGCGCCGGGATCGAGACCGGACCGCAGCGCCTGTTCGAAAAGCTCCACGAGCTCGGCTGGATCTACCGCGGCGAGAAGAACCGCTGGACCCCGTACGCCCGCGCGGTCGACGCCGGTCTGGTCAAGGTGCGCGCGATGTCCCCGTACCGGGACCGCGACACCGGCGAATTCGTCCCGTCTGCCCCGCAGGTGCGCATCACCCCGAAGGGCATCGAACGCCTCCGCGTCCGCCTCGGCGCCGGCGCCCTCACCCCCTGACCCCGCGAACGAAAAGCGGGGCGCCCGCGGCAACGGACGCCCCACCAGAGAACGAAAGGCAAGCACATGCCTCAGACACAGGATACCGACGACAACGTCGCACCGGTGGGCGAGTTCGCACCGCTCACCGCTGACAGGCACCTCAGCGTCGTCGAGCGCACCGCCCCCGTCATCGACGGACCGATCGCGACCGATCGCCCCGGCCTTTGGCCGCTGTCTCCCGGACGCATGAGCGCGGTCGTCGCCGCGCTCCTCGGTGCGGCCCTCTGCGGGCCCGCCGCGGCCGACCCGACAACCGGAGTCAACGGCGCGGACCTGGGCGTCCTCATCAGCCTCGCGACGTTCGTCGCCGCGTTCCTCATCCCGCTCCCGAAGAAGGGCGACCAGTCATGACCCCGCAGATCACCGCAGCCCGCGTCGTCGTCCCCGGTGACGCACCCCGTACCGTGTGGATGCTCGAGCGCGGCGAGGGCGTCACCGCCTCCGACGCCTGGCGCATCGCACGCGCCGGCATCAAGGCACGCCGCACCATCGTCGAGCAGAAGATGAACGGCTCGACCTTCCGCGGCAACAAGGCCACGAAGGCCGGGCATGCCCGCGAGGCCGCCCTGCTCGACGAGGCCGCCGAGCGTCTCGCATCGCTCACCCCCAACGCCGCGCTGTGGGCCGCGCTCGACAACGACCTGCACCGAGCGACCCCGGACGCCATCGGCATCGACCAGGACGGCGCGCTCGTCGTCATCGAGGTGAAGTCCCACGAGTTCGGCTGGGACTCCTGGTCGATCCCCGTCGAGCACATGGCACAGATGCAGTGGCAGATCCACGTGCTCGGAGCCGACTACGCCCTGTATGGGTTCGAGGTCCGCGACGAGGACGACATGCCGCCCGTCGACGGCGCGACGTGGATTCCGGTCCCGCGCGACGAGGAGATGATCGCCTACCTCGTCGACCGCGCCGATAACTTCATCGCCTGGCGCGACGCCGGATGCCCCGACGTCGACGACCTCCCCGACGAGGTCGCGGACGCCGTCGCCGCATGGGCACCGCTGAAGCGCGACCTCGACGCCGCGGTGAAGGCAGAGAAGGCCGCGAACGAGAAGGTCAAGGCGGCGACCGCGAAGCTCCCCGGCGCGCAGCGCTTCGGCACCGTCGGCATGACCGAGCACGGCGGGTTCCAGACCACGGTCGCCGAGACGGTGTCGATCGATGAGGCCGCATGGAAGACCGCCGCCCCGGAGGTCCACGCGCACGTCGAGGCGTTGCGCATCGAGCTCGCCGTGCTCGAGGCGTCGGCGCTGAAGCACTTCCCCCGCACCACCCGAAGGGCGCCCGCTCTGAAGTTCCAGGAGGTCGAGCATGTCAACGACTGAGCTCATCGAGAAGAAGACCATCGGCGAGGTCGAGCACATCGTGCACGCGTCGGGGGAGTGGGACGGCACCGGCCCGGTCGAGTTCTCCGACGATGGCGTCGTCTGGCTGCAGGCCTGGGCGCCGACCGCTGACGTCGCGCACCCCGAGTTCGCCCGCGTAGAGGTCTTCCGCAAGGGCGTCCGCGTCCCCACCACGGTCACGATCCGCTGGTCAGAGCAGTACCCCGCGGCCTCTGAGGAGTGGTCCGGCAAGTGGGACCGCTCGCCGATGCGTCACTTCGGCCGCACCGTGCGCATGGTCGCGTTCCGGCAGACGTTCCGCGACCTCCTCGGCGATATCCGCATCGAGGAGGAGGCCGACGAGCGCGACCTGCCCGCGCCCGGTACCGACGCCGCCCCACCGGCCGTACGCGACTGGGCGGCCGAGTTCCTCGCGGCCGAAACGATCGAGCAGATCGACGCGCTCGAGGCGGAGGCGCGCGCCGTGCGCGCGTTCACGCCCGACAAGGCCGGCACGGACCTTCACCGCACTGCCCGCAACCAGCGGAAGGCGCTCGTCGAGTCCGCCTGGGCGATCTCTACCGCCGAGCCCGCGCCCGTCATCGCCGCGACGGAGGCGCCCGTCGTCGAGAGGCCCGCCGCGCGCGATCATCTGCCGCCGCAGAACCGTGCCGCCCGTCGCAAGGCCGCCCGCAAGAAGGGTGCACGCCGATGATCGTCGACGACACCGACGGGACCGTCACGGAGCAGGGCGTCGAGCTCGTCCCGCTGAACCTCACCGCGCTCGACGAGGGCGAACTGCTGCAGCTGTTCCCGTCACCGGTGCAGTGCGCGGGGGCGCTGCTCAAGGCACGCGCGATGATCGCGCAGGCGCCCGCCGTTCTCGCCGACCGCTCGAAGGCCGTGAAGGACGCGAAGCGCGAGCTCATCATCGCCCGCAGCTACGCCCGGCAGCGCGCCGTCGGACGGGACGCCGAGACGCGCCGCCTCGTCGCCGAGTCGGACGCCGACGTGCTCACCGCATGGGAGCGCATCGACGTCGCCGAGCTCGCGCTCGAATACGCCCGCGAGATGCGCAAGACCCTGACCGAGGACATCGAGATCCTCCGGTCCCTCAACGCCAACTTCCGGGGAGAGCACCGATGAATGTCCGAGTGTCAGCCATTCGTCAGCTGATCGATGAACCACTGGTCGGAAACGTCGCCTCGCTGCCACGCAAAGAGCTTCTTTGTCGTCTCCGTTGCGATGTTCATGACGAGGTGACGAGCGGGGCCGGACACTACTCCGGGATCTCCAGTTTCGGCCAGCACTTTGATGCCCTCGGCGTAGATTCGCTCACTCTGCTCAAGAACCCAGTTGGCGACTGCCGGGGTGTTCGCAGCGAGAAGCGCCTGAGCGCGCACGTAGTAACTATTGTTGCGGAACCGATCGAGTTGAGTGATGCGTGCTGCCGCCGGAGCGGGCTTTCCAGCCTTCAATGCGCGAAGATTCTCGATCGATTGATCGATCACGCGAACCATCGTGTCTGCGTCAGCGATCATCATTTGCGAGAGTTCAACGATCGCCTCCGCTTGGCGATCGGCGAGTCTTTCGTCGCGCTGTTCCTTGCGGTGCTTCTCTGTCTGCGCCAGTTGTTGCACCACGTAGCGTGCCGCTACGTACGCAACCGCTATCGGAACTCCGGCGGTAACTGCGATATCCCACACCAGAGACAGCAGCACCTGGCCGTTCTCCATCAACCATTCGGACACCTCCGCACTCTATCGGGGGTGACCCGATGAGCGCCCCGACTACGGCCACGCGCGAAGCGGTCTACCGTCGCGACGACCGACGCTGCGCTGCCTGCGGCGTCATGGTGCTCACGTTCCAGCACCGGCGCGCGGTCGGCATGGGCGGGTCCAAGAACGTTCCCTCGCCCGTCGATGGTCTCTCACTCTGCGGAACCTGCAACGAGGGCTGCGAGGGTGCGATGCAGGCCGCGGCGCTCCGCTTCGGGTGGAAGGTCCGCCGCTGGGTGACCCACCCCGAGCGCGTCCCGGTGTTCTACCCGCTCGAGATGTCCTGGTTCCGCCTCGAGGGCATCACCCGGGTGCGGATCTCGCGCGCGGTCGCGATGGAGATGGGCTGCAGCGTCTATGGCGCCGAGTGGCTGCTCTGGCACGAGGCGATCGCATGAGCCGCCCCGTTCTCCTCGACCTGTTCTCGTGCGCGGGCGGCGCCGGCATGGGCTACCACCGAGCGGGGTTCGAGGTCATCGGCGTCGATAAGGACTCGCAGCCTCGATACCCGTTCGAACACCATGTCGCCGACGCGATCGAGGTACTCGACACGCTGGTGCGAACCGGGCAGGTGTTCGGTCGGACGATCGACGCCGTGCACACCTCGCCTCCGTGCCAGAGCTTCACGGCCTATCGACGCCGCGGGGCCGGTGTCGGCGAGGGGTACCTCAACCTGATCCCCGATGTTCGCGAGCGTCTTGGACGCCTCGACGTGCCGTGGATCATCGAAAACGTCGAAACCGCCCGCGCGGAACTCGTCGACCCCGTGAAGCTGTGCGGGTCGTCGTTCGGTCTCGACGTCCGCCGGCATCGGCTGTTCGAGTCGAACATCGCCCTCGGGGCGCCGCCCTGCGACCACTCGTGGCAGACGCCGCGGTTCCCGCCGGCCACGAACCGCACGAACCTGCGTAGCACGGTCGAGGTCGGCGTCTGGCGCATCCCGCTCGAGGTCCAGCGCAAAGCGATGGGCATCGACTGGATGGAGCTGCGTGAACTCAGCGAGGCGCTCCCGCCCGCGTTCACGGAGCACCTCGGCCGGCAACTCGCGAGCGAAGTGACGGCGATCGTATGAGCATCATCAGCGAGGCGTTCTCCGCGTGGCGTGAGTGCCGCGCCGACTACGACGACACCCTGTACGCGCAGTTCGTTGCCGCCGAGGAGGCCACCAACGGTGCCATGCTGAATGCCCGCGGCCGCGAGAAGGGCATCGACCCGTTCTCGCTGTTCATGGGCAACGAGACCCGCGCGCTCGCGTACGCCTCCGAGGAGCTCGTCGAGCACTGGCAGTCGCACCCGCGGGTCACGTTCGCGAAGTTCGAGCGGCAGTGGCAGGCACAGCGTGAGGCCGAGCTGATCGAGGACGCGGCATGAGCGCCGTGCTCGAGGCGAACATCGCCCGATCCCTCACGGCCGCACAGGAGGCAGAGCCGAAGACGTGGGAACCGAACCGCGAGGTCACCCTCGAGCAGCTCCGCATCGTCGACATGATCCACGAGGGCAAGCCGACCTGCCGCCTTTGCGGGCAGATCGTGAACCACCTCGACAAGTTCGGTCTGTGCTCGAAGACGTCCGACGCCCACCAGGAGTGGCGTGGCGTGACGGTGAGGAAGAAGGCAGGGAAGCGATGAACGTGCAGAGAGAGATCGACGCGGCGAACCGCCGCATCCGGAAGCAGATCGACGCATCCGCCCGCACGGCGCTGATCCGCATCGGCGTCGATGTCGAAGCGATGGACCGCGAGGAGGCCGAGCGACGTCAGCAGGTCGCGCAGCTCGAGGCGGACCGGATACGCGCTGAGGCGGAGCGCCAGAGACGCGCCACCGCGCAGGCATTCGAGGAGCTCGGCGCGAGCTTCCGGGCCATCCACGACCACTTCGCCGCGATCGGTGCCGCGTTCGCCCGCGGATTCAGCGGCGGTGCGCGATGAGCATGCCGGAGTTCGCGATGACGTACGTCGTCTACTGGCCGCACGCCGGCGTGCTGAAGGTGGGCCGGGCGTGGAAGTGGCACCGGGTGGAGATGATGATCCGCTCCGGCGCCCAGGTGATCGTGTGTGCTCGCGGCACGGATGCGTCGTGGGAGGCGGAGGCGCTGCGCGTGCTGCGCCGGTGGTTCCCGCAGGCGTTCCGCCGGGAGACCGACGCGCTCGGCCTGCTGCCCATGGGCCGCGGGTGGACGGAGTGCTTCGCCGTCGACGAGCACGATCTGCAGTTCGCCCTCGACAGGTGCATCGAGGGCTTCGCGAGAGGGAACGACCAAGGTGTCAACGAAGCAACGATTCATCAGCCCGAGCGACCTGCAGTCGCCGGAGTACCTGCGGGTGCCGGACGCGGCGAAACCGACCGCGATGGGGCTGTGGCTACACACGGACGTGATGGGGCGCCGGGAGCTCATCCCGGAGCTGATCGCGGGCGACCTGTACCCGGGCCGAGCAGCGACGGCGATGGTCGAGGAGCACCTGCTGGTGCTGGACGACGTCGGGTTCCTGACGATCTTCCCCGCCCGCGGCACGCACTGGATCGCCCTCGCACGACCGCTGCGGGTCGACGCCCGCGGCGCGCGGGTCGACACTCCGGAGCCGCCTTCGGGCCGTCCATGGACGTCCGTGGCTGTGGGGGGAGCGCGGGCGCGCGAGCAGGCGCGGGAGCGCGCGAGGGCGCAGGTGCGCGCGGAGGACGCGGCGAGGGCGGACGCCTGGGCCGCGGTGGCGGGGGAGCGCGAAGCGGTGCCCGCACCGCCGGCCCGCCCGCTGCTGCTCGATGCACCGCCGATCGGCTGCTCCGAGCACCCGAACGGGATCCAGAACGTCTCGTGTGGGCCCTGCCGGACTGCCCGCCTGCAGCGCGACGAGTGGCTCGCACGCCGCATCTACGAGGAGAAGCTCGCGACCTACCACGAGCAGCTCGAACAGCACGGAGAGGGGTGGGGCGGTGAACCGTTCTGAGGCCGATTGGCGGCTCTGCGACGAGTGGTTCGCGGAGTTCATCGCCGAGTTGGAGCAGTCGCCGGCACGGCGTCGTCGTCTTCGCCGGGAGCGCCTCGTCGCTCTGCCGGTGAAGGACGCGCTGGCGCAGGCATTCCAGGAGAAGACCGAACAGCTCCGGCGGTATCTCGCCGGAGAACGCGAGCGGTGGCTCGCAGAACAGGGGAAGACAGCATGAGCAAGCAGACCGAGATCGCGGCATCCGACTGGCTCGCCGTGCGCGAGCGCGTCGTCGAGAAGCTGAAGGACGCATCGCCCCGATCGGAGAAGGACACCCGCGTACGGATGGCCGAGGGTCTCATCCTCGCTGGGTACGTCGACGTCGAGTTCATCGCCGCCGAGATCGCAGAGGAGCAGCGTGTCCGTGAGGAGCGCGTGGAAGCGGCGCGACTCGAGCGAGAAGCCCGCGAGGCGAGCAACTCCCAGAAGCAGGAGGACCAGATCTGATGGCTGGCGAGACAATCATCACTGTCGTGGGGAACCTGACCGCCGACCCCGAGCTCCGCTTCACGCAGGGCAGCGTCCCGGTCGTGAACCTCACGATCGCGTCGACCGCCCGGGTTGCTGATCGCGAGGCTGGCGGTTACAAGGACGGCGACAGCCTGTTCCTCCGCGCGGTCGCATGGCGCGACACGGCCGAGCACATCGCCGCGACGTTCACGAAGGGCATGCGTGCGATCGTCCAAGGTCGTCTCCGTCAGCGGAACTACCAGGACCGCGAGGGCAACCAGCGCACGACGTTCGAGCTCGAGATCGATGAGATCGGGCCGTCGCTCCGCTTCGCGACGGCGCAGGTCAGCCGCGCCGCGCGCGCCGACGGCCAGCAGCGCCCGGAAGCATCCGCCCCGGCGCAGGAACAGCAGTGGGTGACTGCCGAGCCGCCCGCAGGAGGGGAGTGGAACCATGGCGACGACACACCGTTCTGACCTGATCGACGAGCTCGAGAAGGCGCTTCGCGACGAGGCGTATGACGGCGGGATGGGCGCGCTGGGCCCGGAGACGTTCACGGACTATGTGCGGGGGCTGGCGGTGACCGCGGCGAAGGTCGTGGAGGAGGCGCACACCCCGACCGAGGACGAGCGCGTGATGAGCACGGACGAACCAGTGTTCACGCTTGACGCTGACAGCCTCCTCAGCAAGTGGGGATTCGGAGACGGCGACGCCCTCAGTGACTGGTGGTGGGAGCACTTCGAGGAAGACCCACCCTTCGACGACCGGCGCGCACTCCACGCGCTCGTTCTCAGCTACCTCGTCCCCGCGATCACTGACGCCGGCCGAGAGGTCAACGTCTACTGGATCGAGACCATACACAACCCCGTTCGCTCCGACACGCTCGACGGCGCCCCGGTCGACCACTACTCGGCCCGGCTTTGGACTATCGACCCGCCGATCGTGGTGCAGGTGACGCGAGCACAGATCGAGGCACTCGCCTCGACCGCTGTTGTCGTCGGCCAGAAAGGAGAGAGCCATGGCTGAGCTGCGCGTGGAACCCATCGGCCTGCGGGCAGCGAACGCCTACGTGACGCAGCACCACCGGCACCACAAGGCGTCGCGCGGGCACAAGTTCAGCGTGTCGATCCGGGACGCTGCCGGAGTGCTCCACGGCGTCGGCATCGCCAGTCGTCCGCGCTCGCGGATGCTCGACCGCGACGGGTACCTCGAGGTCGTGAGGGTCTGCACGGACGGAACCCGTAACGGCTGCTCGATGATCTACGGATCGCTTCGCCGTGCCGGTGTCGCGCTCGGCTACCCGCCTCACAAGATCATCACGTACACCCTCGCCAGCGAGAGCGGGGCGTCACTCCGCGCGGCCGGTTGGGTCGACGACGGCCTCGCAGGTGGCGGGTCATGGGACCGCGAGGATCGCCCGCGGGGCGACGAGGCGCCGACCGAGACGAAGCGCCGGTGGAGAGCTGGCCGGGTGCCGGTGAAGCAGGAAGGAACCGAGACGTGAGCGTACTCATCGAGAAGGCCACCGGCGCCCAGGCGCTTCCTGACATGCAGGACGCCCGGCTGAAGTTCGTGAACGGGTGGACGGCGCACCTCGCATGCGACGCCGACCTCCGCCGCCGATCACCTGAGTACACGGCACTCGCACAGATGCTCATCGCGAGCGCGAAGCAGGAAGGAACCGACGATGTCTGATCAATACTGCATCCGTGGCTGCACCGTCCGTGGTGAGCACTTCGCAACCTGCACCCGCAGCGGCGAGACGTACAAGGGCGACAACCCGTGCCCCGGATGCGCGCAGGTCTACGCCCGCGACGGCGTGCTGATCTGTGACCGCTGCTACCGCACCCTGCGCCGCCACCTCGAAGACGCCGCCGACGTCGTTGGGCACCTCCGCTCGATCGCCGACCCGACCAAGGCCGCAGTCTTCGACCGGATCCGCGTGCAGTCGTCGTCGATCGAGATCCCGGCGCCCGTCGCCGCCGACCTCATCGACGCATCGAACGACATCACCACGACGCTGAACATCTGGGCGAACTTCGTGGCAGGGGAAGACCGACCCGGCGCCGGCCTCGCCGCCGGTGCGATGGCGGATGCCGCGCACGACGTCGTCCGCATGGCCGCCGATGTCATCCTCGACGACCTCGACAATCTCGCGAACGACTCGCACCAGGTCGAGGCGCTCTGCGAGGGCGTGATGGTCGTGCACGGCGGGGCTCCGGACGTGTGGACAGTCGCCGACGCCTCGGTGCGCTGGCCGCTCGAAGACTCGCCCCGATGGGCGCAGGCCGCCTGCCCGGAGTGCGACCTCATGGCAGTGCGCGTGCAGCCCGGCCGCAACGGCCGCCCCTCCCGCTACCGCTGCACAACCGCCGAATGCGACTGGGAGGCGAACTCGAACGACGACGGCGGCCTCTGGGCATCCGTCTTCGCCGAGCCTGCCCCGCCGGAGGTCCGACCACACGACCCGAGCCTGCTCACCCTCGTCGACGCCGCCCGCCTCGTGCACCGCGAGCCCGGCACCGTCCGCGGCTGGGTGAAGGCCGGAGACCTCGAGCCGCACCTCGGCCGATACCGCACAGACGACGTGCTCGCCGTGGCAGCACGCAAGAGGGGAGACGCCGCATGAAGACTTGGCTCACGCTCACCGAGGCCGCCGAGATCGCAGGGCGCACCGAGCGCACCATCCGCAACTGGGTCGACGCGAACGAGCTCACGCCTCGACACGGACGCTTCAAGCGCGACGAGGTTCTCGCCGCCGAGCGGAGGATGCGCCGGAGGGTCGGTCGTCCGCGCAAGAGTACGAAGCGAGAGACCCGGTGACCGATATGCTGACCCGCATGGCATGGGTCGAGTTGCAGTACTCGAAGAAGCGTGTGCGCCGTGCTGGCGAACTCATCGGGCGTGGCGATGGCACACCCCAGGAGGTGAAGGAAGCGCGAGACATCATCTCGAACTTCCGCAGCTCGCACAGTTACCCCCTCCTCTCTGTGACAGTCCATGTGCGCATGAACGCGCTCGCGGTGAACCCCGAGGCCGTCGTCGCCCGTCGGACCAAGCGCCTGCCGACCATCATCGACAAGCTCGAACGTCATCCGACGATGGCCGTTGACTCGATGCAGGATATGGGCGGTTGCCGAGTCGTGCTGAGTTCAGTCGCCGAGGTTGATGAGCTCGTCGCGCGCCTTGAGAACGTGAAGCGCGCGAAGAACACGATCCAGCGAAAGTACGACTACATCCGGGGGCCGCAGGCGACGGGTTACCGTGGCCAACACCTCGTGTACTCGTACCAGGCGGCGAAGGTGCCATACCAGGGGCACAAGATCGAGGTGCAAATCCGCAGTGAGCTGATGCACTCGTGGGCTACCGCGATCGAGACGATGGACCTGTTTTCGGGCACCAGATTGAAGTACGGGGAGGGCCCAGAGAAGCTCAAGCGGTTCTTCGCAGTGACGAGTGGACTGATGGCCTTCGGGGAGGGCACTGCGCCGGTGCCGGGTGTCGAAGGTGATGTAGACGAGTTGCGAGCCGAGTTGTACAACCTGGACGAGGAACTTCGCGTGGTCGAACGGCTGATCAGCTACTCGTCTGTGGTGTCTCGCTTCCCGCGAAGCGGTCGATCGACCATCCTTCTGGGACTTGATCGCCGGTCGGGCCAGCTGAGTGTGAGAGTGTTCGAGACTCATCCGGAGGCTGAGGAAGCGCTCGCGCAGGTCGAGGCGGTGAACGACGACGATGTGGACGCGGTCCTGGTAGTCATCTCGAAGATCGAACAGCTCCAATCCGCGTACCCGAACTACTTCGCGAACACTGAGGCATTCGTGGACTTCGTCGATTCCCAGCACTTGGCGCTCGGTGTCCACTGAAACTCTTCAAACTCTTCCATCAGTTGTGTTAAGCTGTGCTTGCACCTGAACTATGACCGAAGCCTCGCCGATCTGGCGGGGCTTTCGTCGTTCTCGGGTGCGCGCCCCGCCACCACACGTTCACATCCCTCAGCAGAGCGACCGCCCCTCCTGCCAGGATCTCACGTCGAGCACCCCGTACCCTCGGGACCGCGTGAGCGAGCAGCCTCGTCCCCAGGTCGCAAGATGCGCACACTCGAGCGGTGATGGGCGGCGGGGCACAGTCTTCTGCCGCCCTCGAGGAAGCTGGTGGCAGTTCTCGCTCGCTGAAGCATCGAGTGCTACAGCGAGACCCGCGTGCCTTCGGCTTTCCAGGCGATATCGGAAGCGCCGTCGAGAGCATCGACCCAGCCGTCACGATCCCGTCGAATAGCGCGTCTGAATGAGCCACCTGGACCTACTGGGGACGACGACCGTCGAGCGCGCCGACGAGCACTGCGTCCGGATCCATGTGCGTCTCTCTGACGATTGTGCTCATCGACCAAAGGCCCCTGGCCGCCGGCGGGAATCCAAAGCACATGGGCGAATCGACGGTCGTCCGTGTCGCTGTACGCGAACCAGATCCAGGTGTTGTCGAGATTCGATGGTTTGATGCGGATCTCGTGGAACGCACCTGCGACGAATCCCGCGGGGAGGAGTGGGTTGTCTTCGTTGTCGACCTCCGCACCGACGATCATCGCGCCCAGCAACGTGCCCATACGCCACCTGTGTTCGAAAGTCGTAGCACCGTCGCCACGTGGGTGTTCTCAGGATCTCGCGCATGCACGGTATGGGACTCCCGAAAATCCCACGCGGCCCGGCGAAACTGACGTCCGCGCTCGATTCGATCCAGCAGAACGAGCCACAACGTGGCCGCGGTCAGAGCCAAGCTGAGAGCAGCGATGGCTAGGTTCCAGTCCATAAGCACACTGTAGGGAACGGTGGCAGAAGTGTGCCGGGCCCGACTCCTGTATGTCGAAGGCGGCCACCATGGGAAGCAGATCAGTGCGCGATGGGAAGGGGCACCGTGCCTATCGCCGTGAGCAGGCCGCTCTAAAGCGCCGCACGAAGGTGGAGGACCTGCCCTGTGGCCACGGCTCACCGTCCGGCTGGGGGTGCGGCGAACCGATCGACACCGACCTGCCATCCACTGACCGGATGAGCTTCACCGCAGACCACGACACCGCGATCGCCAACGGCGGCCGCCTCGTGGGCCAGGTACTCGTCCCCATGCACCGCCGCTGCAACTCGCTCAAGAGTGACCACGCCGCTACCGAGATCTGGGAGGCATCATGAACACTAGCAACCACGTCGACGTCGTCGTCGGTGAGGGTGAGCCGGTGGTCAGATGCCGGGACCTGGCTGACGTGCTGGGTGATCCGGTCGAGTCGGTCGACGTCGCACCTGACCCGACCCGCCGTATCATCGTCCTCGCTCCCACGAAGCAGGCGGGGCAGGAGCACGCCGACGCGCTGCACCTCGACCCGGTCGCGATCATCACGCCTCGCAGCCCGTACGGCGCACGCGGCCTGGTCGCTGACGAGATCGTCGAGGCTGACGGGCTGAGCACCGACGAGCTCCATGCTCTGATGATCGAGGCCGCCCCGGCACTCGCGACGAGCGGGGGAGACTGATGGCAGTCCTGCCGGTGAGCTGAGGATACGCCGTCGGCGGCCTCGGCATCCCGCGCGCCAATGGGTACCCATCGAATAGGAGGCGAGTACACCATGGCGACGCTTGACCTCGCCGACTTCTACCGCGGTGTGCACCGCATGTACGGTCGTGTCATGACCGCCCAGGCTGACCACACCTGCCCTCACTGCAAGAAGATCACGCACATGGTCTACGTGGAAGACAGCGTGCGCTGGATCGACGAGCGCTCGCGTCGGGTTGAGGCAGCCTTTCAGTGCACCGCGTGCCATCGATTCGTCATCGGCGGCACAACGCAAATCGGTGTGCTCGACGCCGTTGACGGAGTGCAAACGTCCGTGTCGCACGCGCACCCTCAGATGCGTCGCACCGAGCTGGCAATGCTCTTGCAACAAGGGGTGCAGTACTGGGAACCGATTGCGCCCGTCGGCATGGAGTATCACGACATTTTGCCGGAGATCGCGGCGCCGGCCGACGAAGCACATCGATGCCTGAGCATAGGTGCTCACCGCGCAGCCGTGCTGATGGCTCGAGCTGTGATTGAGGCGACAGCCAAGAGCAAGGGCGTCACTGAAAGAGGTCTATTCGCGAAGATCGAGGCGATGGGCACGAGCCAGCTGATCCGACCACAGATCGTGCAAGCTGCGCACGCCATTCGACTGCTCGGCAATGACATGGCCCACGGCGACTTCGCTACTACCGCCGTCACCGAACAAGACGCAGCTGACGTGCTGCTGCTTATGGACGAAGTGCTCAACGACGTGTTCGCCGTCACCGATCGTCTGAAGCGGCTCCTCGCTCGCCACGAAACGGACAAGTAGCAACCTGCACGCGCTGAGCCCTGCGCCGGATCGTCAGAAAATCTAGGGTCGCCCGGTCGCTGCCCACCTCCCGCGCGGTCCTGGCGGCTCTCTCCGCAGGTAAAAACACCGCGTGGGGGAATTGGGGAGTCAGGGGGAGTTATGGGACGTCCGAAGGCGCCCTGTGGCACCGACGCGGCCTACCGTCGACACCTCCGCGAGGGCGTCGAGGTCGACGAGGCGTGCCGCCGCGCGCATACCGAAGCCGGGCGGAAGTCGTCCAGTCGCAAGTCGCCCAGATTCAATGCGGCCACCGAGGCCGGGCACGCCGACGGTGACGCCGACGCCGACGCCACTGACCAGTCGGGTGGCGAGACCGACGACATGAAGCTCATTGTCGACACACTCCGCACGGTGTTCAAGACCGTGGCGGAGAAGGACCCGACCCGCATCGCTCCGATCGCCACCGTGTTCCAGAAGGCGGTTGAAGCGACACGCGGGCCAGCGGAGCCGCCGAAGGAGCTGAGCCTTGCCGACCAACTCGCCCAAGCTCGAGCTGCTCGGGCTGCAAGAGCCGCGGGTCAGGGCGCTACCGGCTAGCCGCGTCGACACCCTCCTGGACGATGTCCTCGACATCTGTGACCTCGCCAACGTCCAGTGCGACCCCTGGCAGGAGGGCGCACTCGAAGCGGTCGCGTCCATTGACGCCGAGGGCCAGTGGGCCGCCACCGAGTTCGGGATCCTCGTCTCCCGCCAGCAGGGCAAGGGCAACATCCTGCTCCCGTACGAGCTCGCCCACCTGTACCTCTGGCCGCGGGAAGACGGCGCACCGAAGCTCATCGGCCACACCGCACACGAGGGCGCGACGGCCCGCGAGGCGTTCCGCCGCGCCCGCCGCATCATCCTGGCGTCACCGATCCTGCGCGCCGAGCTCGTCGGCGGTGGCAAGCAGACCGCGCAGGGTGTGACGGGCATCTCGACTGGAAACGGCAACTGGGCGATCGAGCTGAAGAACGGCAACCGACTGGTGTTCTTCACCCGCACCGGAGCGGCCGGCGTCGGCGTCTCCTTCGACGTGCTGATCGTCGATGAGGCTCAGCACACCCCGTTGACGATCCTCGAGGCGCTGCTACCCGCGACCGACGCCAGCCCGAACAAGCAGGTGCTGTTCACTGGCACGGTCCCGAAAGAGGACCAAGACGGTGAGTACTTCGAGGGCCTCCGCGACCGCGGACGCAAGGGCGGTCTCGAGCGCACCGGATGGATCGAGCACACCCCGGTCGGATCCGACGACCCTGACACCGCGGCGAAGATCGACCTCGGCGACCCTCAGACGTGGCGCGAAGGAAACCCGGGCCTCGGCATCCGCCTCGCATGGAAGACCGTCGAGGACGACTGGAACCGCATGGGCCAGACCAACCCGGATGCGTTCGCACGTCAGCGCTGCTCGATCTGGCCGAGTCGCCGCCCCGAGGTCGCCGCGAAGCTGTCCGACCTCGACCTCGAGGTGTGGAAGCGGCACGCCGACGAGGCAGCCGCGGTAGGCGGCGACGGCGTCGTGCTCTCGCTCGCCCTCGGCCGCGGTGGCGGGTACGGCACGATCGGCGCCGCCGTCCGCGTCGACTCCGAATCGATCGCCGTCGAGCACCTCCACACCGCCGCCGGGACCCGCTGGATCGCCCCGAAGCTCAAGGAGCTCAAGGCGCAGTACGGCAACGCGCTCGTCGTGCTCGACGCGAAGAACGCGGCCGCCGTGATCGGCGCGCTCGACGCCGCCGGCATCAAGTACCTCGCGATGAACCTCGACGAGATCGCTGCCGCTCACACCCTGTTCATCGAGCACGTGAACGCCGGGCTCGTCCCGCACCGTCCCCAGGACGAGGTCACGCGCTCGCTCGAGCTGGCGACCATCCGCAACATCGGCCGCGCCGGTGTGACCTGGGAGCAGTCCGACCCGACCAAGCCCGTGTCCATGGCTCAGGCCATCACGTGGGCGCTGTGGGGCGTCCTGAAGTCTGAGGCGTCCCCGAAAAAGCGCAAGCCGCGGCCGCCGGCAGCGGTCGTCATCCGCCGAGACGACATCGAACGCGACGAGGTCAACCTCGCAACGTTCCAGTTCTGAGAAGGAGGTCCGCCTTGACCGAGATCGGATACCAGGCGGACCCGGGCGTCGTGACGTGGGCGTCGCTGCTGGCGTGGGTGGGGGAGCGGAACCCGGACCTGCAGTGGCCGCAGTCGAACAACGTGTTCGACCGCATGCGCCGCGAAGACCCGCAGGTGAAGTCCGTGCTCCGCGCCGTCACGCTCCCCCTGATGCGTACCGACTGGGTGATCGACGGCAGCGGATGCCGCGACGAGGTCACCGAGCATGTCGCGCGCGACCTCGGTCTGGCGGTCAAGGGGAAGCCGTTCGTCGCGCCGCGCCGACGCAAGGGGCGGTTCTCGTTCCACGAGTTCCTCCGCCTCGCGCTGCTCGAGCTCGTCTACGGTCACAGCTTCTTCGAGCAGGTCTACTCGATCGACGACAGCGGCCTCGCCCACATCGCGAAGCTCGCTTGGCGTCCGCCGCGTACGATCTCCGACATCGAGGTTGCCTCGGACGGCGGCCTCGTCGCGATCAAGCAGCACGGTGTCGCCGGCCGCAACGACGTCCGCATCCCGGTCGACCGCGTCGTCGCGTTCGTCAACGAGCGCGAGGGTGCCAACTGGATCGGCGAGTCGCTGCTGCGAGCTGCATACAAGATGTTCGTGCTGAAGGATCGCGTGCTGCGCATCCAGGCGCTGACCGCCGAGCGGAACGGCCTCGGGCTGCCGGTCGTGATTTCCGCGGAGCCTCCCGAGGGCGACGACTTCGACGCCGCGGTGAACTGGCTCGACGAGCAGATCAAGAACAACGAGAAGATCGCGAAGGAAGCACGGTCGGGCGACGCGGCGGGCGTCAGCCTCCCGCACGGCTCTGACATGAAGTTCGTCGGCGTCACCGGCAAACTGCCCGACACGGACCAGGCCATCCGCTACTACGACGAGCAGATCGCCCGCGCCGTGCTGGCGAACTTCCTCAACCTCGGCGGCAATAACTCCAAGGGCTCGTACGCACTCAGTGACGTGCTCGGCAGCTTCTTCACCGACTCGCTGAACACGATCGCCGAGCATGTCGCGGATGTTGTCGATCAGCACGTCATCGAGGATCTCGTCGACGCGAACTGGGGGCCGGAGGAGCCGGCACCGCGCCTGGTTCCGGCTCCCATCGGCGAACGCCAGCCCGTCACCGCGGAGGTCATCAAGGCACTCATCGAGTGCGGCGCGCTCGTCGTCGACGAACCGCTGCGCGCGTACGTGCGCGACCGGTGGGGCCTCCCCGTGGAGGACCTTCTCACCGCAACACCGACCAAGAAGAGCGCCGAGGAGGCCGCATGAGCACGACATCGAACATCGGAGACCTGCTCGCTGGCCGCGACTGGTTCCGGCTGCAGCACGACGAGGAGCGCCGCTCCGCGCTCCTGCACGTCTACGGCACGATCGGCAGCAACGAGTGGTGGGACGACGTCGCGTCTCCCAGCCTCGTGCGCGAGCTCGACACGCTCGACGTCGACGAGATCACGATGTACGTCAACTCGCCCGGCGGAATCGCCGACGACGGCGTGGCGATCATGAACGCGCTCGCGCGGAATAAGGCGAAGGTGACGGCGTTCGTGGACGGCCTCGCCGCCTCCGCGGCCACGATCGTCATCCTCGGCGCTGACGAGATCGTCATGGGCGCGGGCTCCCGGCTGATGATCCACGACGCATGGTCGATCGCATGGGGCCAGGCATCCGTGCTGCAGAAGGCCGCCGAACGTCTCGACAAGCTGTCCCAGACCCTTGCCGGGCTGTATGCGCAGCGAGCCGGCGGAGACGCCGAGCAGTGGCGCGCCGCGATGGAGGCCGAGACCTGGTACACGGCCGAGGAGGCCGTCGAAGCAGGGCTCGCGGATCGCGTCGCTGCGCTGCACACGGAGGACGAGGACGACGTCGACGCAGAAGCGGCTCGCAACGTCATCCCCATCCGGGACGCCGCCCGCGTCTTCGGGTGGCAGCACCCCGGCCGCGAGGCCGCATCCGCCCCGTTCATCCCCGCGCGCGCACAGTCCGCCGCGCGCCCCAAGCTCCCGAGCTCGCCCGAGCCGGGTGACCCCAACCGAAAGGAAGAAGCTGTGGCTTACAGCGATCTGACGGCTGGCCTCCGTGAGCGGCTCGGCGTGACCGATGCCAACGCCACCGATGACGAGCTGCTCGCAGCCGTCGACGAGGCGCTCGCGGAGCATGCCGACGACCCGGAGACGCCCGCTGCCGCCTCCACCGCCCTGCCCGAAGGCACCATCGCCGTCGACGCGACGGTCTGGGAAGAGACCCAGGCCAACGCGCGACTCGGCGCCGAAGCCCGCGCCGAGCAGGACCGCACCCGCCGCGACGGGATCGTCGCCGACGCCCTGCGCACCGGCCGCATCACCCCGAAGTCCAAGGACGAGTGGCGTGCACGGCTCGATAAGGACGAGAAGGAGTACGCCAGCGTGCTCGCCTCGCTCCCCACGAACACCGCCGTCGCGGTCAACGAGGTCGGACACTCCGACACGCTGACCAGCAGCGACGACGCCCTGTACGCCGCGTTCACCGGCGACACGACCGAGACGGAGGCCTGAGATGGCTGACTACCTGCCCAAGTTCAAGCCGGGCCAGGCGGTGACCTTCACCGCGTCCGCTGACGTGACCGGAGGCCGCCTCGTGGCCGTCACCGGCAACCGCACCGTCGGCCCCGCCGGAGCCGACTCCGCCGCCGTCGTCGGCGTCGCGGGCTTCGACGCCAAGGCCGGAGAGCGCGTCACCGTGTTCACACGCGCCGGCGGCGTCCAGCAGCTCACCGCGAGCGGCGCGATCGCGGCCGGTGTCAAGGTCTCCTCGGCTGCGGCCGGGAAGATCCAGACCATCGGCGCGACAACCAACCCCATCGGCCTCGCCCTCGAGGCGGCGGCCGCCGACAACGACGTCATCGACGTCCTGTTCATCTGAGAGGAGATGACGTGTCTTACACCTACCCGGTGAAGCACCCCACGGGGACGCTCACCACGGAGCAGCTGCATCTGTTCCTGTCCAACAAGGGCCTCATCGCCCGCCGCGTGGCGGACATCACGAAGATGAAGTTCATCGCCGACTGGCTGCTCCCCGCGCGTTACGACGCGACCGGCGGCGGCATCTTCTACGAGACCGGCGAGCCGGTCTTCGCAGACGGCGATCCCGAAGCGGTCGGCCCGCTGGGCGAGTACCCGCTCGTCGTGCTCGAGGACGGCACGGTCGTGTCCGCCAAGACCGACAAGTGGGGCCTCGACACGATCGTGTCCGACGAGAAGATCGCCCGCCAGGGCCGCGTCCCCGTCGACCGCGGCATCCAGCGTGTGTCGAACTCGATCATCCGCTTCGTCGACTCCGTCGCCATGGCCGTGATCGCGTCGCGCGTGTCCAGCACGTTCAACTCGGTCGCGACGTGGGACACCGCCGGCGCCGCCGTCGAGGCCATCCTCACCATCCAGGCCGAGCGCGCCGAGCTGGGCCTCGGCTTCGAGCTCGACACCGTCGTGCTGCGTCCCGCGCAGTACGCGAAGGTCATCGCGATGCTCATCGACGACAAGGCGCTCCCGCGGGAGTCCGGCGCGACGGCGATCCAGGGCAACCTGCCCGTCGACGCGCTCGGCCTCACATGGGCCACCACGCCGCATTTCCAGGGCGCCAACCCGCTCCTGGTGGACCGCGACAACCTCGGTGGCATGGCCGACGAGAAGCTCGGCGGCCCCGGCTACGCCTCCGCGGGCGACTTCGGAGTCGAGGTCAAGTCCATCCGCGACGACGACGCCGAGGGCTACAAGCTCCGCGGTCGCCGCGTCACGGTCCCCGTCGTCACCGAGCCTCTCGCCGGTGTCCAGCTGACGGGCACGGGCCTCTGATGGCCGGCCAGAACGCGCAGCAGAGCGCGGAGCAGAAGGCCGCAGCCGACAAGGCGGCAGCTGAGAAGGCGGCAGCTGACAAGGCCGAGGCAGAGAAGGCGGCGGCCGAGGCCGAAGCCGAGCGCGTCGCCGCGGCGGAGGCGGCGGCGGACACGCTGCAGGTCATCGGACCGGTGGCTGTCCTGCCGCTGAAGACGGGCGGCGAGCGGTACGTGTACCGCGGCACCCCGGTGGGCGACGAGTTTACCGCCGAGGGTATCAAGCACGCCAAGGCCGTCGGCCTGGTTGGCAAGCCCAAGAAGTAACGAGAAGGGGGCGATGACGTGATCACGCACGACGAGATCGGCAACGACGAGGACCTTGCACGCGAAGTGCTCGTCGTCGCGAACGACATCGCCCCCTGCCTCTCCTCGCTCGCAGGCGAGAGCGAGGAGCGCAAGAACGTCGTATCCATCCTGAAGCGCGTCTACCGGGACTCGGAGATGCGCGGATCTCGGATGATCAAGGGCCAGCGCATTGGTTCCGCAGGCGTCGACTACTCCGACGTGTCCTCCGCGTTCGAGGGGCAGCCGACCCGCGCGCTCCGCGCCATCTGCGCTGCCGCGCGGGGGACAGGGCTCGCGCGCGGCAGCTTTCCCGCCGAGCGCCCTATCAGCCGTCTCTGGCCCGAAAGCTACAGATCGTGAGCGGCATGAACTTCCCGCACGGCCGCACCGTCTACCGGCTCCGTGCCCGCATGATCCCAGACCCGTACAACCCCTCGTCCCAGATCCCCGGCGACTGGGACGATCCCGACGTGCTCCCGATCACGGGCGCGTTCATCGCACAGACGTCGACGTCGATGCTGTCGAACGCGTCGCGCGATCAGGCGCTCGAGGCCAAGTCCCTGTTCTGCGACGGCGAGTTCGACATCGCCAAGGGCGACCGGATCCGAGACGGCGCCGAGGGCGCGCCGGTCTACAGCATCGACGGCATCCCGCCGGCGGCGGACACGAACCCGTTCACCGGCTGGACGCCGTCGCGAGAGATCCCGCTGACCCGCGCGGTCGGCTGACCCGAGGAGGTCCCAATGGCTCGCAGCGGCGACACCGATGTCGAGTTCAACGAGAGCTTCTTCGAGACCATCCTTCGGCAGCCGAAGGTGGAGGCCCTCGTCGACAGCATCGGCAACCGTGCTCTCGGGATCGCGCAGGCCAACGCACCCGTCGATACCGAGGAGTACCGGAACGGCTTGCGCATCGAGCACCACGACTCCCGCTATCGCCGAACGACCCGCGTCGTCGGCTCCGACGACAAGACCCTGATCATCGAGTCGAAGACCGGCAACCTCGCCCGAGCGTTGAAGCAGGCCAAGCAATGAGGGTCACGCCCCCGGATCTCGAGCGGTGGCTGACCGGATACGTGCGCGAGCTCGCCGCCGCTGAGGCCGTCGAGGTCGTGGTGAGCAACAAGGAGCCCGCGACGCTGGCGGTCCCGTTGCGGAAGCCGCTGATCGTCATCCGCGACGACTCCGGATCCCGTATGGACTGGACCACCTTCGACCGGTCGATCGGCGCATCCGTGCTCGCCGGGTCCAAGCAGTACGACACACCCGCGAACGACCTCGCGCGATGGCTGGCCGGTGTCCTGTTCGATGACGCGCTCCCGCTCGTCGAGGGGACTCCGATCGCCTCGGTCGAGTTCGACGGGTGCAACGGGCCCTATGCGGTCCCCGAAGAACTCGACGTCGCACGGCGGTACATGACCGCGCAGTACGTCGTCGCCGGCTCCTGGTGAGCCACCACCCGACCCACCCGCGGACGCGTCGGCAGTCGACGTGACCGTTCCCACCCACCAGCCCCGCACCGGCGGGGCTTCTTCATGTGAAGGAGAACACCCATGACTGCCGATTCCCAGGGCAACGACCTCGCCGCCGTTGGCGTCCCGATCACCGGCATGGGCGCATTCGCGCCGGTCGCACTCGCCAACGTCATCGACAAGGCCGCCCTCGGTGCGAGCCCGCTCGTGCTGCCCGCCGCCGCCCGCCGTCTCGGCCTCTACAAGGTCGACGGCGGTCCGGCGCCGTCGCGCGAGACCGGCGACGCGATCGAGTTCTTCCAGAAGGGCTACACGCTCGCTGGTGAGGGCACCCGCGCCGTCGTCATCAACCTCGCCGAGCAGAACGCCGCCGTGATGGCGCTCACCGAGGGCGCCGAGCCGGACGAGAACGGCGTGATCGAGGTCTCGTCCTCGCTACCCGGCAACCGTTTCATCCTCTACGTCGTCACCCGCTACCGCGGCGGCCTCGAGAAGCGGCAGGTCGGCGTCGCGTCGGTCACCGCGGTCGAGCCTGACCAGCAGACGCGCGGCGAAGTCGAGGGCAACGCGGTGACGTTCACCTGGCAGGAGGACGAGCTGTTCAACGGTGCGCCGTTCTGGCAGTGGGGCCCCGCAATCCCCGGCTCCGTCCCCGCGACCGGCGTCACGGCCGGCACACCCGGCACGTTCACCCCCGCCGGGGCCTCCGCGCCCGCGACGCTCGCGGCGCTGCAGGCGCTCGGCGCGCTGGGCGAGACCACCGCCTGGACCACGGGCCAGTACGTCGTGCTCGGCGACGCCTCCCAGGCGCACTGGGACGGCGACAGCTGGGCCACCGGCGCCGCGGCCTGACAGACCGGCTGGTCGGGATGTCGTCGGGTCATCCCGACCAGCCACTCATACCCCACCCGACACCACCCGATGACCCGACAAGGAGACCATCATGGCAACATCCAAGAGCGCCCCGGCGGCGGTGCCCGAGTACGACTTCGACAACTGGTCGGAGGAAGCCGAGGAGAAGGCGATCGTCGCGGCCGTCCCCGAGGTGAAGTACATCATCGTCGAGAAGCGCTTCATCGGCCGCCTCGGCGACGGGACGATCGTCGAAGTGCCGCTCACCCTCACGCTCGACGAGGTCGACGAGATGCAGGCCAGCGGGACCACGCCCGTCGACCAGTTCAAGAGCATCATCAAGAAGGTGGGCGGCGAGCAGCTCGCGGCCGACTTCTCGAAGCGGGACATGGTCGAGGGCGCGATCCTCGCCGAGAAGTACTTCCGGGTGCTGCAGCGCGTCCAGCAGGCGGCCTTCCCGGAATGATCGCCGTCGCCCGGGTCATCCGAGAGCACCGAGGGAGCGTCGCGCGCACGCTGCGCGAGACGTTCGGTGTAGGAATCTCCGACCTGGGCGACGGTCTCATCTGGGGAGAGGCGCGAGACCTCCTCGAAGAAGCCGCTGCCGACCCCGGAACGCACCTGGGCGCGAAGCTCGCCGGGTGGTCGTATCCTGCGACCACCCAAGAGCTTCTGTCGCTGGTGGCCGCACTCGGCCCGAAGGCGTCCAAGAAGCTCGTGCCGTGGGTTCTCCCTGACCCGCGGCGCACCACGACCACCGCGGACGCCGCGGAGGTTGCCGAAGCGCAGGCCGACATGGAAGCGGGCCTCGTGTTCTCGTCCTGACCCGAAGGGGGTGCTGATGTCCTCCGAGGTCGGTTCCGGTCACGTGTCGATCTTCCCGGTGATGACCGGGTTCAAGTCGCGCGTGTCGAAGGAGACTCGGGCGGCGGGCGCCGCCGGTGCGAAGACCTTCGAAGGCGGCTTCAAGGGCGCGGGAACCTCGGCCGGGCGTGCGCTCGGGCGCGACCTGAAGTCCGCGCTGAACACCTCGGCGGCGGGGCTGGGCGCTGACGCCATGCGCAAGCTGAACGGCGAGGTCGCGGCCGCGTCCGCCGCCCTGTCGCGGGCGCGGCTGAAGCAGCAGGACGAGGCCGGGCGCGTGCGCGTCGCCGAGGTGCGACTGCAGGAAGCGATCGCGAAGTCCGGCGCGGGTTCCGCCGTTGCCGTGGCCGCCGAGGAGCGCCTCGCCGCGGTGCGCCGCACCCACGCAGTCGCGGCCGACGCGGTCACCGCTGCCTCCGCGCGGCTCACCGCAGCGCAGGCCGCCGCGCGCGCCGCGACCGCCGAGCTCGCCGACACGGCGGGACGCTCGTCGACCTCGCTGCGCGCGATGACACAGAACCTCCGCGCCGGATGGACCGACGCCCGTGCGGCACAGTCCGCGTTCACCGGCGTCGCTGGCTCCATCGGGGGCGTGCTGCGCGCAGCGTCCGACATGTCGGGCCTGACCCGGCTGGGCACCATCGCCCGCACCGCCGCCGCGCAGGCGTCGCGCGCGTTCACGTCGCTGGCCACGCAGGTCGGCGGCCGCCTCGCCGCTGGCCTGTCGAAGTCGCTACGGTCGGTCGGATCGACCGTGCGCGGGGCGCTGAGCCCGCTCACCGGGTACGTCTCCGCTCAGGCGACGCTCCTGGCGTCGCCGTTCGTGAAGCTCGGCTCCCGTGTGGCGTCGTGGATGAGCCCGGTCACCACTCAGGTGCGGGGCGCGTTCGCGAAGATCGCCTCCGTCGGCGGCCCTGCCGCTCAGCGCCTGGTCAGCGGCTTCATTTCCGGCCTGCCTCGGCTGGGATCGGCCGCGGCCTCCGCGTTCCAGGGGGTCGTCTCCGCCGCCGGTCGCGCCGCGTCCGCCGCGGGCGGTGCCCTCGGCCGCGGCATCCAGACAGCCGCGACCGGCGCGGTCTCCGCCGCCGCGATCGGCATCGGTGTCGCGTTCGGGAAGGGCTTCAGCCGCCTCACCGCGATCGACACGGCCCGCGCGAAGCTCACCGGCCTCGGGAACGACGCCGAGTCGGTGAAGACCATCATGGGCGACGCGATGTCGTCCGTGCGCGGCACGAGCTTCGGGCTCGGCGAGGCGGCCACCGTCGCGGCGGCCGCGGTCGCGGCGAACATCAAGCCTGGCGAGCAGCTGCAGTCCCACCTGAAGAACATCGCGAACAACGCCTCCGCGGCGGGGCTCTCGATGGAAGAGATGGGGTCGATCTTCAACCGTGCCGCCACCCAGGCGAACGGTGTCCAGAACGACGTCATCAGCCAGCTCGCTGACCGTGGCATCCCGATCTATCAGGCCCTCGCGGACCAGCTCGGCGTCACCGCCGGCGAAGTGTTCGACATGGCCTCCCGGGGCAAGATCGACTTCGAGACGTTCTCGCGTGCGGCCGAAGCCGCTGCGGGCACCGTGGCCGCGGAGATGGGTAAGACCGTCCCGGGCGCGGCGAAGAACTTCCTCGCCGCGATGGGCCGCATCGGCGCGAACGCGCTCGAGCCCGTCTACTCCAAGATCGGGCCGCTGATCGCGGCCGCGACCTCCGCCCTCGGCCCCATCGAGGAGCGGGCCAAGGCGTTCGGCGCCGTGCTGGTGCGCGTCGTCGGCCCCGCGATGGACTGGCTCACCGGCCTGTTCACCAAGATCGGGGAGGGCGCATCCCTCGCCGACGTCGGGCTGGGCGGCTTGACCGGTGTGCTCGCGCCGCTGGGTGCCGCGTTCGCGGCGCTCGGTGCCGGAGGGCTGGCCGGTGTCCTGTCCCGGCTGCCGCTGGTCGGGTCGATGCTCGGCGGGCTCACCGGCCCCCTGGCAGCGCTCGGCGGTCCCCTCGGGATCGTCGCGGCCGCGTTCGCCGGGCTCGCACTGTCCGGCGGGGACTTCGCCGGGCTCGCCACCGGGATCACCGGCATCGTCGACCAGATCGTCGCGGCCCTTCCCGGGCTGATCGACCAGGTCGTCTCCGTCGTGCCGTCGATCATCGGCGGGCTGGTCGCGGCGATCCCGCAGCTGCTCGCGGCTGCCGGGTCGATCGTGCAGAGCCTCATCGCCGGGATCGTCCAGGCGGTGCCGCTGCTGGTGCAGGGCGCGGTCGCGCTCGTGTCCGGGCTGATCGATGCGATCGTGTCGAATCTCCCGGCGATCATCGACGGCGCGATCACCGTGGTCGGTGCTCTCGTCGACGGCCTCATCAGCGCATTGCCGGTCCTGGTCACTGGCGCGCTGCAGTTGGTCGGTGGTCTGCTCACCGCGATCGTGGCCGCGCTGCCGCAGATCATCCAGGGCGGCGTGCAGTTGCTCCTCGCGCTCGTGCAGGGGCTCGTGGAGGCGCTGCCACAGATCGCGCTCGCGACGCTGGAGGTCGTGCTCGGCCTGATCACCGCGATCGTGGAGAACTTGCCACTGATCATCGAGGCAGGCATCCAGCTGCTGATGTCGCTGATCACGGGGCTGGTCGACGCGCTGCCGATGCTGATCGAGGCGGCGATCACCCTCGTGCTGCAGCTCATCGTCGGGCTGCTGACGATGCTGCCGCAGCTGATCGAGGCTGGCATCCAGCTGCTCGTCTCGATCATCACGGGACTGATCGAAGCGATCCCGCAGCTCGTGGCGATGATCCCGCAGATCATCGAAGCGATCTGGAACGGGCTCGCCGAGGTCGACTGGCTCAGCCTCGGAGCGCAGATCCTCCAGGGCATCATCGACGGCCTGTTCAGCATGGTCGGATCTCTCGGTGACGCCGTCGGCGACATCGTCGAGTCGATCACCGACTTCTTCCCCCATTCACCCGCCAAGCGCGGCCCGCTGTCGGGGTCGGGGTGGCGGCGGCTGAAGGAGTCCGGCCGGGCAACCCTCGACCAGTTCAACGCGGGAGCGAAGGACGGGGCGGGGGACTTCGGGGCGACGCTGGTCGACGTCGCGAAGGACGCCTCGGCCAAGGCGCAACTGGCGATGACGACCGTCACCGCCACCATCGCCGCAGCACCGCCCACCGGCGGCCGCAGCGACGGTGCGCCGGGGCGCGGAACGTCTGACGCACCGGTGGTGCAGCAGACGAACAACTTCGCTCACCTGGACCCGGAGGTCGCTTCGAAGATGACGAAGAACGACCTGATGGCGACGCTGAGGGGGCTGCTGTGATGCACGATCTGCGGATCCGCGCCGGCGGCCTCCTCATCGAAAGCGCACCCCTGCAGGGCATCCCGCCCGCCGGTGGCTTCTACGTCACCAAGGACGGCTTCGAGGGGTGGGAGGACTCGACCGAGCCACGCTCGGAATCGATCCCCCGCCCCTCGGAGCACGGCGACTTCGACTTCGAGGTGCTGCAGTCGGCCCGCGTCGTCTCCGTCGAGGGCGTCATCCTCGCCCCCACCGGCGCCGACCGGGTGCGCCGGGGAAACCAGCTGCGGTGGCTCGGCGCGACCGGGGCCGCCTTCCAGGTCGAGGTCGACCTCTACGGAGAAACCACCTGGGCGAACGCGCGCCGCGGCATGACCCGGGTCAAGCCCGCCGGCATCCGGGAAGGGTTCCACTGCGCGACGTTCACCTGGCAGTTCGTGTGCCGGGACCCGCGACGCTTCGGCGCGGTGAACCCGTACCCCGCCGGAGTGCCCGTCACCCACTTCGGCAACTTCCCCGCATGGCCGACGTTCACGGTCACCGGCACCGCTCCCGGCGGGTACACGATCAACGGGCCCGGCGGGCGCCGAATCGTCGTCACCCGGGCGCTCGTGGCCGGGCAACCGCACGTCATCGACACGGCGACCGGCGGGCTGCTCATCAACGGGGTGCGCGTCGAGGGCGGCATCTCCGTGTGGGAGCCGTGGACGATCGCGCCCGGGGTGGCGGAGTTCGTCCACACGATCACTGCCGGAGCGCTGCGTATCGACGTCGCCGACACGTTCGTCTGACCAGGAGGTGCCCATGCAGCACGCCGTCCTCGCCTGCCACGGCATCACCGGTGACGTGCTGGACCGGCTGCCGGTCACCGCGTTCACCTACGACCGGCTGCTGTCGGCTCGCGGCGACGGATCTGCGACGATCCCGCTCGCCTCACCCTGGCGGGACCTCGACTTCCGCGGCCTGACCCGCCCGTGGGAGCGGATGCTCGCGCTCGTGCGCGGGAACCGTGTCGCGTACGCCGGGTACATCATCGGCCGCGAGTACGACTTCGGGTCGCCGTTGCTGCACGTGCAGCTCGGCGACCTGTGGGCGCTGCTGGAAAAGCGGCTCGCCGTTGACCACTCCATCAACGGCGTCGAGAAGTGGCAGGTCACGATCACCGCGTCGCTCGCGACTCACGCGAACGTCGCCTTGATCTGGGCGCGAGACAGCTACACCGGCTCGCCCAACGCGATGTTCCCCGTCACCATCCCCGGCCACGCTGACGCACCCGCCGTCACCCGCACCTACTACGGCTACCACCTGCAGACGGTGGCGGACATGTTCGCCGAGCTCGTCGCGGAAGGCCTGGAGATCTACCTCGAGCCGCGACTGTCGGAGCAGGGGAAGGTTTACTGGTACGTGCGCGCCGGCATCGGCTGGACTAGCGGCCTGAGCCGAGACATCTATGTCTCCACCCCGACGTCACCCGTGACCGCGCTGAAGTGGCGCGAGGACGCCGCCCGGGTCACCAACAACGCGATCCGTGTGGGCGAGGGGTCCGAGCAGGACATGCTCACCCGATCCAACGTCAACCCGTCCTCACCGCTCCCGCTGCTCGAGCGGGTCACCGCATCGAAAACCGTGGCGGACAGTGTCCAGCTGCAAGCGCTCACGATCCAGGACCTCAAGACCTTCGGTTCGCCGACCGAGCAGTGGGACGTCACCGTGACCGCCGACACCCAGATCGACATCGGCGACACCGCGCGCATGCACGTCGACCGCGACTGGTGGATCCCCAGCGGATGGCACTCGCGCCAGGCCGTCCGGATCTCCGGTGACCTGTCCGAGCAGATGCGCGTCGCGTTCCAGCCGACCGGAGGTGCCTGATGGTCGACCACCTCGACCTCAAGATGAGCTACGCCCAGCTCGTCCGCCTGATCAAGGACCAGACGACTGCGCTCATCCAGCGCTCCGGCATCGGCAGCGCCGGCCTGCGCGTCCACAGCGGCGGCTTCATCACCATCGAGAACGGCGGCCTCGACGTCACCGGCACAGCCACCGTCGCCGGCATCCTCACCGGCTCCGGCACCTTCGACTGGTGGGGCCCCTCGGTCCTCCGCGGAACGGTCAACGTCACCGGCGACCTCTACACCTCCGGGCAGATGGGCATCGCCGGGCTGCTGACCGTGGCCGGCGCGACGACGCTCAACGGCGCCGTCACGATGAACAACGACCTCACCCTCGGCACCGGGCGCATCCTCGCCGGGCCGCTGCGGATCGACCGGGCAGGCGGCTACGGCGGCCGCGTGTACTCGTCGAGCATCCTCGTGCTGGAAGCGGCGAACGCGGTGCTCATCCCGAACGACGTCGATATCCGCGGCATCCTGCTCACGGACGGCCTCGACGTGGACGGGCCGAAGAACTTCCGCATCGCCCATCCCACGAAGGCCGGCTACTGGCTGCGCCACGGCTCGACCGAGTCTCCGGTGTCCGGCACCGAGTACAAGGGCACGGCCGCCATCGGGCCGGACGGGTCCGTGGTTGTCGAGCTGCCGGAGTACTTCGAGGCGCTGAACAAGCCCGGCGGCCGGACTGTGCACGTCACCGCGGTCGGGCGGCCCTTCCTCGTGGGTGCCGACAAGCCCCGTGACGGGAAGGTCACGATCTACGGCGACCCGGGTCGCGAGGTCGACTGGATCGTGAAGGCCGAACGCGAAGGCGCCGACTTCCCCCTCGAGGAGAAGATCCCGACCGAGCCGGAGCCCACGCCGGAACCCGAGCAGCCGCAGGAGCCCGAGAGCACCGCGGACGAGCCCGCATCGATCTGGGAGCTTCCCGGCGTGCGGGCAGGAGAGGAGTAGCGATGATGCTCTGGCCCAACGGGACGACGACGCGCCCGCGCGTCTCGAGCCCCTTCGGTCCGCGTCCGAACGTCGGCGCATTCAGCTTCCACTACGGCACCGACCTGATCGGCTACAGCACTGTCCGCGCGGCGGGCACCGGCAAGGTGACCTTCGCCGGATGGATGAACAGCGCCGCCGGCAACACCGTGCTGATCGACCACGGCGGCGGGGTCACCGAGGTGCACATGCACCTCGCCAGCTTCGCCGTGAAGCGCGGCGACCGCGTCGATCCCGGCGACCCGCTCGGCCGCATGGGCAGCACGGGCAACGCGTCTGGGAACTGCGACCACTTCGAGATCCGCATCAACGGCAAGTCCGTCGACCCGATGGCCTACACCGCAGCACGCGTCACCGGCACCCCCGCCGGCGGCAGCACGATCAACCCGAGTCCCGAGGAGGACGACATGTTCACTGACCAGGACCGCCAGCGTCTTGATGCGTCCTACGCCGCCCTGTTCGGCCCGGAGAACCTCAAGGTCCGGAAGATGAACTGGGCCAGCCCGGACGGGAACCGGGAGGCCTTCTATGGCCTCCTCGACATCTCCATCTACACGCAGCAGCTCGTCATGGCTCAGAGCGGCCAGATCGCCGCCCTCGCCGCGGCCGTGGCGCAGCTGAAGGGCGGCGGCACGATCGACATGAAGGCGCTCGAGGAGGTCGCGACGCGGGCCTCGAAGGAGGCGCTGCGCGGCCTCGTGCTCACGGCCGACGTCGACAGCTGATGCACGCGCGCGTAGCCGGGGGAGGTGCGCATGGCTGAGGAGCTCCCACCGTCCCTGTTCAACATCCTGCGCAGCGACCTCCGGGACACTCGCGCGGAGATCAACGGACGCCTCGACGGGCTCTCGCGGGACATGGTCACCGCGTCGATGCTCGCCCAGGTCCAGGCCAACCAGAAAGAGCGCGACGACCGTCAGGACGCGCGACTGCGCAGCCTCGAGGAAGCGGACGCCGAGCGTGAGAAGGAAGCGCGCCGCATCGCGGAGGAGCAGCGGAAGACCCGAGCCCAGCAGATGTTCTCGATCGGCCTCGCCGGCTTCGGTGCCGTGCTCTCCGTCATCGGCGGAATCGTCCTCTGGACCGTGACGACCGGTCTGCAGCAGATCGCAGGAGGTTGAGCATGTTCTCGACGAAGATGTGGACCGTCGGCTACAAGGTCATGGGCGCGCTGATCGTCGTGCTCGTGCTCGGCGCGATCGTCCTCGTGTCCCTGAACAACGCGCAGCTGCGCGCCGAGAACCAGGACATGTACGCCGACCTGCAGGCGTCGCAGGCGAACGCGCAGAGCCTGTACGAGCAGCTGCTCGCCGAGGGCGTCGACCCGGACGGCGAAGCGCCCGCCGAGGTCGTCCCCGGGCCCGCAGGAGATCCCGGCCCGCGCGGACCGTCTGGCCCTGCAGGAGACGACGGCGAGCCCGGCGCGGCGGGTCTCCCCGGGGCTCCCGGCGCGAAGGGCGACACGGGAGAGCCCGGGCCGCAGGGTGCCCAGGGTTCGACCGGGCCGAAGGGCGACCCGGGGCCGGCCGGACCTCCCGGGCCCGCGGGTGCGACCGGCCCCGCCGGACCCGCGGGGCCGCTCTGCCCCGACGGGTCTGCCGCCGTCACCGGCTGGATCACCATGGCCGACAACGAGCTCGGCCCGTTCACCCCGACGCAGGCGACCGTCTGTGTCCACCCAGCGACAGGAGTGCTCCCATGACCACCGACCCCATCGTTCCCGCCGCCGTTCGACTCGCGGCCAAGCGCGCGTTCGTCCGCACCACCTTCCAGGCGTACGCCGCAACTCTCGGCGCTGGCATCTCCGTCACCGTCGTGCTCGGCATCATCACCGGCCAGGTCGACATCGTCGCCACGGCCGTGCAGTTCGGTGTCGCCGTGGCAGCCCCGCCGCTCGCCGGTCTCGTAGCGTGGCTGAACGTCACCTCGAACGGCATCCCGAAGGACTACGCAGACGTGGTGCTCGTCCAGCAGGCCCTCGCGACGGAGACCGCGGCGCTCGCAGACCAGGAAAGCGCCGTGCACCGCGTGCAGCTGCGCCGAGACCTCAAGGGGGAGTGATGGCTGTCGTCACCTTCACGCTGACCGACTTCGGACTGGAGACGCTCACCGACAAGTCGCCGCGCGTCATCTTCACGCCCTCGTCGGCCGGCGTGAAGGGGGCGCAGCTGTTCCCCACGACCCCGATCGTCGTGATCCCCGACGCCGCCGGGAACGGGTCGGTCACACTCGAGGCGACCGACGGTGTCGTGCCTACGGTCTGGTACACCGTGTCGATCGAGCACCTGCAGCCCGGCGGCGAGTACACGCACTACGACGTGCTCGGCTATCGGCTGTTCGTGCCCGAGGTGGGCGGGCCGATCGGTTCGCTCCCGGGTGCGCCCCTGTCGCCGCAGAGCGTGCTCGTGTCCCTCGATCCGCCGCCGCCCGGCTACAAGGGCTGGTGGCTGTATTCCCCCTCGCAGGGGCAGGAGATGCCCCTCGACGACCCCCTCATCGGGGAGCTAAGGCTGGTGAGCTGACATGGCCGACATCATCCCCATCACGAACCTCCGCGGCCCCGCCGCGCGCATCGTCGCCATGACCACCGAAGTACTCCCTCCCGGTGTGGAGCCGGAGGCGGAAATGATCGGTCCCGACCAGGGGCGCGTGATCCACATGAAGCTGGCGCAGCCAGACTCGGTCGCTCAGACCGGGATCATCGAGAACGGCGATCTGATCGTTACGTTCGAGTCCGGGAAGGTGGCGAACGCGGGACGAGCTCGCGGCGCCGACGGCCTCAGCGGGACCGACGGCGTGCCGACTGACGAGGCGATCGGCACCGCGATCGGCACGGCCGGCACCAGCGCGTCGAAGACCGCTGTGCGCGAGGTCGCGGGCATCATCGACGGCCTCGTCGCCGACGACGTGACCGACAACCGTGCTCGTATCCAGGCGTGCCTCGACAAGGGCGGAAGCTGGGTTCTCCCCGCGACTCCCGGGCGATACCTGGTGAACGGGGCGCTCGAGGTGTCTGTGCCGGGAACATCGCTCAACGCGGCAGGCGCGCCGATCCGGCAGGGCGTGGGCGGCCAGGCGCTGTTCAACATCACTGTGCCGGACGTGACCATCGACGGGGTCGATGCGATCGGCGATCTCGACTCGCTCGACATCACCGGCATGAACGCCGCGTGGGAGATGTCGATCATCGCGTCGCGGTGGACCGTGATCAACGCGTACACGGGAGCCCACCGCCTCGCGATCCCGTGGATCCGGGGGCGGGGATTCGACTCCGTCGTGCGCGTCACCAGCTGGGACCGGACCGCCGGCGCGATCGGCAACCGGGTGAAGGACGTGTCGATCGGCACGCTCCTGTGCGAGAACGTCGAGTTCGGTCTGGTCGCGCACGGCACCGAGCGGCTGTCCTACCAGGAGATCAAGGGAAGCTACTGCTGCCCGGTCGCCGGCCCGCGTCCACCGCACCTGGTGTACTTCTCGGGGAGCAACGGCGAGAACATCGACGCGTCATGCGGAAGCGCGATCGCGTCCGGCTTTGAGGGCGGCGTCGTCCCGGGTCAGGCGTTCCAGTTCAAGGGCATGCGCGGTGGCCGCGTCACCTCGCTCCTCACCCAGGGATGCCCGGGCGTGCTCAACGTCATGGACTCGACGGACTTCGCGATCGACTTCGTCTCGTCGCTCGGCGACACCTGCGTCGACCCGTACGGATCGATCGCGCTCTCGCAGACGACCACCCTGAGCAATGTCCGCATCGCGCGGGCGGTGGTACGCATGGTCTCCGACGGCATTCCCTTCCGCCTCACGTCGGGGTCGGACTGCCGGTTCGGCGAGTTCGACTTCGAGGTGAAGCACACCACAGCAGGCACCCTGCACGACGTGAGCCTCGCTGGCGTCCGCAACTCGATCGAGTCGGTGCGCGTCCAGAACATCGGAGCGAAGGCATGGCGGGGTCTCGCGCTCTGGTCTGGTGCCGGCCACCGGGTCGGGCGCGTCGTCCTCGAGGCGATGCGCATTGGCGTGGAGGTGCGCGGTACGGCCACCGGCGCGAACATCGCGTACGACCCGGCGACCGTCACGCTGCATCCGACGGACGGGCTCGCGAAGATCATGGTCGCTCCTGGCGCCGCGCCGACCCTCGTGCTCCCCGGCACGCCCCCGGCGGCGTCGCGGGTGCGCGTGCTCGACGACTTCACGATCGCTCCGGAGACGTTGAGCGGGCTCGGCCCTGGCTGGATCACACAGCTCGGCACGTGGGCGGTTGACTACGCATCGGGGGAGGCTGGCGAGACCGCCGGCACGGCGCAATCGAACGCGTATCGAGACGCCGGCGTGGCGAACGTGTCGCTCGAGGTCGACGTGAAGCTCCGGGGTCTGCCTGGGGTGATCGCGCGCCGCGTCTCCGCGACGGAGTACCTGGCGATCTACCTCAGCACCACGGCCGTCACGATCGCTAAGCGCGACGGCACCCTCACCACCCTCGCGACTCAGGCCGGCACGTACCAGCAGGACCGGTGGTATCGGCTTCGGGTGGACGTCTTCGGGGCGGTCGTGAGCGTCACGGTCAACGACCTCCCGGTTCTCTCGCACACGCTCGCGGGCGGCGATGAGACGAAGTTCGGCACCTCCACGGTGCACGGCTTGTTCTCGTCAGCCTCGGCGGGCGCGTCGAAGTTCAAGCGGTTCCAGGTGTCGCGCATCTGAACCGGGATGACCCCCACTTGCCTCCGGGCGGGTGGGGGTCATTCGTCGTTGGACCAGGACTCGCGCAGATCCGCGCGCCGCGTCCACGCGATCCAGGCGCCGCCCGCGATCATCGCGATGCCCACGAGTCGGGCGACCCAGTGGTCCACGATCCCGGCCACGGCGAGACCGACCAGCATCATCCCGAGGGCGAGGACCACGCTGAACTTCATGCGACGAGGGTACCGGAATGCCAGCGCACTAGTGTGGCCTCTATGCGCGTTCAGCCCCCAACGCCGAGAAGGATCGTCGGCGACCCCACGCGCATGCGGGTCGAGCGCTTCCCTGTGACAATCCTGCTCGGCATCCAACTCGCCGCCATGGTCGTCATCCCGGCCGCTGTGAAGAGCACGGAGCCCTTCGGTCTGATCGCCGGAATCTGTGCTGTCGCCGTGGTCGTTGCGCTGTACATCGAACTGATGATGCAGCCCATCAAGATGCCGAACTCCACGGCCCGCCCCGTCGCAACCCGAGCCGCGTTCACGGTACTGACGGTGGGGATCATCGCGACGGTGGTGTCGTCGATCGGTGGGCGTGGCTCCTACGCGGTGCAGATTGGCGTCGCGACAGAGTCGCCAATCGTCTCGATCGCTGCGCCGTTCACCCTCTGGGTGCTGTTCGGTGTTTCTCTCATCCTCTGGCTGTTCCGTCAGGGCCAGGTGAGCCGAAAGACGGCGCTCTGGGTGTGCGCCATCGTCGCCGTCGTATACCTGGTGGAGGGGCTAGCGCGGGCCATCCTGGGGCAGTCGGCTGCGCTGATCTTGACCGTGCTGATCCTTGCGATGTACGCGAAACTGATCCGCCTTCGCACCCTCGTCATCGTGCTCGCGGCGATCCCGATCCTGTGGCCGCCGATCTACGACTTCCGTGACTCGCTACGACGCGCGGCCGTATCGGGGCCCGGCGCCGTGAGCGCTGACGCACCGCTCGAACGGCTCCAGCTCGACACACAGATGGCGCTCGTCGGTCGGCTTGTTCCGCGCCCAGCCGGACTCGAAGTGCTCGATATGCCCACGCTCGTTCGTATAGGTCTGATCCCTGGCTTCCTCGATTCAGATCGGCCCGCGCTCAACACCGGATCGCAGATGAGCGTCGCACTCGGCGGTGCACCCACGAGCTCGCAGTCCGCAACGATGCTCGGCAACGTGTACATCTTCGAGGGCTGGGTGGGCATCGTGGTATTCGTCATCCTGCTCACCCTGGCGATGGGCTTCCTCTTGCGACGCGACAACCCGTGGGCGCTGACCGGTATCGGTCTGGCCTACTCCTACGGGATCTCGTTCAACGCGTCCTACCCGGATGTCATCCCGCGCATGCTCCAAGCGCTGATCTCGCTCGCGATCGCCTACATTCTGGTGCGTGCGTTGTCAGGGCCCAAGGCGCGCGCGGCCTCGGACGCGCGCGTGGTTCAGCGAGTCGAAGCTCGAGAGGCTGCTCGGGCTAGGCCCATGCGTGGCACCGGCGCTCGCCGCTTGCCGCGCTGATGCCCTGGGCCTCTACCCGCCCCCCGTGTAGAGGCCCAGGGCGGGAGTCATCGTCTGTGCCGAAGTTCCCCAAAACATTCGTCGCCCCAGCGTCGCAGCAGATGGTGCTCCTTGTGAGCACGGGGGGCTGTGCTCACGCGAGTAACTCTAGTCGCGTGAGTAATTCGATTCTGGGTGCTTGCCGAGAGCCGTCCGGTCTACTGCCGCATGGCGCGTTTCGCGAGCCACCGCATCACTTCGTAGCGCGAGAAGAGCGGATTCGATCCGGTGGCAACGGGGTCAGGGAAGCTCGGCGAGCGGATGAACTGACGCGCCTCGAGTAGCGATACTCCGGCCAGCTTACTGAGCCTCGTGACGTCGATTGGGTAGTCGTATGCCTCCGGGATCTGGCGATCGAGGGCGGGTTCCGCCGCGGCCACCTCGAGACTGATGACCTCCTCCATTCGTCGGGTGTCGATGAGGAGCGCTGCGAGGCGGGCTGCGGCATGCAGGGGTGTACGTGCGCGCAAGGTTGCGACGACGGACACTTCATTGAAATCGCGATCGATGTCGATGCTCGCACCCTTGTGAGCGAGGCGGTCCATGACGTCAATCGCCTCATCGTCGCGAAGCTTTCCGATGTACGTGATCTTGGCGTGCCAAATCGGCTCGCTGTCCGTAGACATGACGCGCTCCCCAACGTGTCGTAGCTTCCGGGCGGCGGCGTTGTGTCACTTCTGACCGACCTCGCCCCTCACTAAAGCGTTCATGCCGGGGGCGGCGTGGTGATGCTAGAGCTCCCAGTCCTCCATCGTGTGCATGGGTTGCGGCTCGATCGTGCTCTCATCGTGCAGGTGCTGGTGGATCATGACGCTGCTGCGTGCGGTGATGAGGATGGCCTGGAAGCCATACGGGGTGGAGAGGGTAAGGAATCCGGGGCCTGTTCGTGCAATCGCTTGAACGCGGTCGACGATGTCGAGGGGGTCGATTTCGTCGGCGAGAGGATACTCGTTGCCGTCGACTCTGATAATCGTGCGCACGGTGTGATCCTCTCAGGTCATGAGGAGGAGGTTACGCTCGCTGTTTCAGACGGTTGACCGGGTTGACAACCCCGATCTGTGAGGGGCTACCCTTCGTCCGTGGCGAGCTGCACGGCGTTGCCCCATACCCAGCAGCGGTAGGTCTGTTCTCCGGCGCGGAACTCGATGCCGGCGGCGAGGGGAGTGGAGCGCACGAGCTTCGCGTCGACTCGGATCGCTTCGGGTCCGAACCGTACCCACGCGCGCACGCGGCGCGGTTGCGGGTAGATCGTCATCGGCTGCTCGCGTGCGTCGAGCTCGCGCGGGGTGAGGGACTGCAGGGGTCCGTGCTTGGCGGCGTCGATGATGGACTGCTGCTGCGACTGCCAGTCGCGGTAGGCGGAGAGTCTTGCCCCAGGGTTCCCCATGGCCGGTGGTGTCCTTCCTCCGGCCGAGAACTGTGAGTCTACGTCGCCGTGCGGACACGAGCGAAGCCGAGTGTTCGCCACCACATCTCTGCTCGGGGTGGATTCGCCGTCTCGCAACTGGCCCCCCAGCCGCGAGACGGCGAACACCAGCCCGCTGCTGCCCTCCAGCGGCAGACCGGCGGTCCCCTCCCGAGGATCGACCATAAGGGTTCCTGGGGAGGACTTCGCGGGGGTTGCCAGTCTGTCGCGCCTCGGATACGGGGGCGTGTACTCCATGTCGGGGAATCGATCAAGCCCCCAGGGAGCGGGGGATTGGGGGTGTAG
>NZ_JBSHIM010000019.1:0-57883 GCF_053618975.1 Microbacterium sp. NPDC055599
CCCCCACCCCACCCGGCGTCCGCACCCCGATGCCCCCACCCCCGAGGACCGCACTATGTCCGCAACCGCCCCCGTGTCCGAGCCCGTCACCGTCTCCATCCGCCGCGAGGTCGACCCCGAGCGCATCGCCGAGGCGACCGCCTGGGTGCAGACCGGCGTGAACCTGGCGACGAAGTACCCGGGCTTCCTCGGCTCGGGGTGGGTGCGCGCGGGCGAGGACTCGCAGGTGTGGCACATGCTCTACCGCTTCGCGAGCGAGGAGTCGCTGACTGCCTGGGAGCAGTCGGGCGAGCGCACCTGGTGGCTCTCCATGGGCGAGGGCTTCGTGCGCAGCGAGCGCTCCAAGCGCCGCACCGGCATCGAGGGGTGGTTCGACGAGCCGTCCACCGGCTCCATCCCCGTGGTCGAGCCCGACGGCACGACCACGGTCGCCGTGGCCCCCGCACCGCCGCGCTGGAAGCAGGCGGTGTCGATCTGGCTCGGCTTCTTCCCCGTCAACCTCGTCTTCACCTACGCCATGAGCCCGGTGCCGGGATGGGACGGCCTGCCGATCTGGCTGCGCGTTCTCGCGACCACGCTCGTGCTCACGCCGATCATGACCTACTGGGTGCTCCCCTGGGTCACCCGCTCCCTGCGCGGCTGGCTCGCCCGCTGACGCTCACGCGCCGTCCGGCGTGACCTTCTTCTTCCCCGGCTCGACGAGCGACAGCGGATCCGCGATGTCCTCCAGCGACTTGCCCGCCGCGCTCACCCCGAACACCCCGCAGACCACGCCGCCGAACATCATGATCGCGGCACCGAGCACGTAGCCCCAGAAGAGCGGGCCGCGGTCGCCGGACTCGGCGCTCGCCCCGATCAGCGCCCCGTAGAGCACCGGGGCGATCGCGCCGACGAGCTGGCCGATGGAGAAGACGTACGAGATCACCTGACTGCGCAGCTCCAGCGGGAAGATCTCGCTCACCGTCAGGTAGGCGGCGGACGCACCGGCGGAGGCGAAGAAGAACGAGGCGCACCAGAACGCCGTGTGCGTCGCCGCGTTCAGAACGCCCGCGTTGAACAGGAAGGCGCTGACCAGCAGGATCAGCCCGGCGAGCACGTACGTGCCGAACAGCATGCGGCGCCGGCCCCACGTGTCGAAGAAGTGGCCGAGGATGAGGGCGCCGGCGAGGTTGCCGACCGCGAAGACGATGAAGTACTGCGAGGCGGAGGCGGGCGGGGTGTCGTAGAAGTTCTCGAGCACCAGCGCGTAGGTGAAGAAGATCGCGTTGTAGAGGAACGACTGTGTCACCATCATCGTGATGCCGACCAGCGTGCGACGCGGGTACTTCTGGAACAGCACCTTCGCGATCACCAGGAACGGCACGCTGCCGTACTCCTTGACCGTGATCGCCTTGTCCTCGTCGACCGGGTCGATCGTCTTGCCCTCCTTGCGGATGCGCTCCTCGATCGCGTCGACGTTGCGCTCCGCCTCCTCCTCACGGCCGTGCGTCATCTGCCAGCGCGGGCTCTCCGGGATGTGCCGACGCAGCCAGATGATCAGCAGGCCGAGGATCGGACCGACGAAGAAGCTGAGCCGCCAGCCCAGGTCGGCGGGCAGGAGGTCGGTGTTGAGGAAGAACATGTTCGCCACGGCACCCAGGGCCGCACCGCCCCAATAGGTGCCGTTGATCGCGATGTCGACGCGGCCGCGGTACTTCGCCGGGATGATCTCGTCGATCGCGGAGTTGATGGCGGCGTACTCGCCGCCGATGCCCGCGCCGGCGACGAACCGCCAGATGTAGAAGAACCACGGGGCGAACGCGAGACCGGCCACCGCGGAGCCCACGAGGTAGACCGCCAGCGAGATCAGGAAGAGGTTCTTGCGGCCGAGGCGATCGGCGAGGCGACCGAACACCAGCGCCCCGAACACCTGGCCCAGCAGGTAGCACGTGCCGGCGAGACCCACCTCGGCCGGGCCCATGCCGAGGGTCTCGGCATAGCCGTTCGCGGCGACGATCTGCACCTCGAGCCCGTCGAGGATCCACGAGAAGCCGAGGCCGACGACGATCATCCAGTGGAAGCGCGACCACGGCAGCCGGTCCATGCGCGCCGGGACGAGCGACCGGACCTCCTTGACGGTGACCTCGGATGCGGACATGAACCCTCCTTCGTGCGGGGCGCGAACGGCCCGCATCCGGTTCTACTCCGCCCGGGAATTCGCCGCATCGCCTTGACCCCGAGGGCTCCATCACGCTACAGCGCCGCCGAGAACCCCCGGCGGCGCTGTCAGATCGCGCTCGTGGCGGTCAGGCCGACGCCTCCTCCGGGCGCTCCTGCACCTCGATCGCGGCGGTGTCCGGCGTGTACCCCTCGACGTGCCGCTCCTCGGCTCCGACGTACGCCGAGAGCGGCCGGATCAGGGCGTTCGACGACTGCTGCTCCAGGATGTGCGCCGTCCACCCCGTGATCCGCGCCGCGACGAAAAGCGGCGTGAAGGTCAGGGTGTCGAAGCCGATCAGGTTGTAGGCGGGGCCCGACGGGTAGTCCAGGTTCGGGTAGATGCCCTTGCGCTCCACGAACTCGCCCTCCAGACGCTCGTAGAGCTCGGCCACCTCCGGGCGGTCGTAGTGGCGCACCAGGGTGTCGAGCGCGGCCTTCATGGTGGGCACCCGCGAGTCGCCGCGCTTGTAGACGCGGTGACCGAAGCCCATGATCTTGCGCTTCTCGGCCAGCGCCTTGTCGAGCCACTCGGTCACGCGGTCGGCCGCGCCGATCTCGTCGAAGATGTGCATCACGGCCTCGTTCGCACCGCCGTGCAGCGGGCCCTTGAGCGCCCCGATCGCCCCGACGACCGCGGAGTACAGGTCGCTGAGCGTCGAGGTGATCACGCGCGCCGTGAAGGTGGACGCGTTGAAGGAGTGCTCCGCGTAGAGCGTCATCGAGCGGTTGAACGCATCGACCACCACCGGGTCCTGCTCCTCGCCGAACGTCATCCAGAGGAAGTTCGCCGCGTAGTCCAGGTCGTCCCGCGGCTCGACCGCCGGCAGGTCCCGCCGACGCCGCTGCCCGTAGGCGACGATCGCCGGAAGGGCCGCGAACAGGCGCAGGCTGCGCTCCAGGTTGACCTCGGGCGTGCCGACCGCATCGAGCACGTTGCGGATGCCGGCCGTCTCGACCGCGCCGATCACGCTCACCGCCGTGCGGACCTCGTCCATCGGGTGGGCGTCCAGCGGCAGCCGGTCGATCGCATCCTTCACCTCGGGCGTGAGGGCGCGGTGCCGCCGCTCCTCCAGCCGGAACGCCGCGAGCTCGTCCCCCGTGGGCAGCTCGCCGTTCCACAGCAGATACGCGACGGCCTCGAACGGCTGCGTGTCGGCGAGTTCCTGCACCGGGTAGCCGCGGTACAGCAGGCTGTTCGTCTCGGGGTTGACCTTCGAGATCGCGGTCGTGTCGACGACGACCCCCGCGAGGCCCTTCTTGATGTCCGGCTCGGTCATGCTCACTCCTTCGTGATGGTGAAGTTGAAGACCCCGGAGTCGAAGTGGTTGTACGACTCGTAGTCGATCAGGTCGTAGAGATCGGCGCGGTGCTGCATCTCGCCGAGCGTCGAGGTCAGATGCCCCTCGTCGTTCAGCGTATCGAGCGCACGGCCCGCAGCGCCCATCGCGATCCGCAGCAGCGACACCGGCCAGATCACCATCCGCACCCCGGCGCTGCGGAGCTGGTCGACCGAGAACAGCTCGCTCTTGCCGAACTCGGTCATGTTCGCGAGGATCGGCACGTCGAGCGCCTCCGCCATCGCCTCGAACTCGTCGAGCGTTCGCATCGCCTCGGGGAAGATCGCGTCGGCACCCGCGTCGACCAGGGCCTTCGCGCGGTCGATCGCGGCGTCCAGTCCCTCGATCGCCCGGATGTCGGTGCGCGCCATGATCAGGAAGTTCTCGTCGCGGCGGGCGTCGGCGGCGGCACGGATCCGCTTGATCGCGGTGTCCTCATCGACCACGCTCTTGCCGTCGAGGTGACCGCAGCGCTTCGGGTTGATCTGGTCCTCGATGTGGGTGCCGGCGAGTCCCGCGTCCTCCAGCTCCTGAATGGTGCGGGCCACGTTCATGGGCTCGCCGAAGCCGGTGTCGGCGTCGACGATCGCGGGCAGGTCGGTCATGCGCGCGATCTGCTTGGCGCGTCCGGCGACCTCGGTCAGCGTCGTGAGGCCGATGTCGGGCAGCCCCAGGTCGGCGGAGAGCACCGCGCCCGAGATGTACACGCCGTCGAACCCCTTCTGCTCGATCAGCCGGGCGCTGAGCGGGTTGAACGCGCCGGGGAACCGCAGCAGCTCGCCCGAGGACAGGCGCTCCCGGAACAGCCGCCGCTTCTCGGCGGGCGTGACGGTGGAGTACAGCATCAGAACAGGCCTCGGGGAGCCGGGGCGGCGTCGAGCACACCGGGCTTCGCGACGATCGACAGCTCGGCGACCTCGGCGGCCGTGAGCTCGGGGAGGCGCTGCACGAGCTCCAGGAACCGGTCGATCTCGGCCGGCTCCAGCACGGGCTCCGCGAGCAGACGGAACTTCGCGATGTAGTCGGCGCGGGCGAACGGTCGCGCGCCGAGCGGGTGCGCATCGGCCACGGCGATCTCGTCGACCACGGTGCTGCCGTCGGTGAGGCGGATCTCGACGCGACCGCCGAACGCCTTCTCGTCCGGATCCTCCGAGTGGTAGCGGCGCGTCCACTCCGGGTCCTCGGCCGTGGTGATCTTGTGCCACAGGGCGACCGTGTCGGCGCGGCCCGCGCGCTCCGGGGCGTACGAGTCGACGTGGTGCCAGCCGCCGTCCTGCAGCGCGACCGCGAAGATGTACGGCACCGAGTGGTCGAGGGTCTCGCGCGACGCGGTGGGGTCGTACTTCTGCGGGTCGTTCGCGCCGGAGCCGATCACGTTGTGCGTGTGGTGGCTGGTGTGGATGACGATGGACTCGATGTTCGCGGGGTCGCGGAGGGCCGGGTTCGCGAGGCCGAGGCGGCGGGCGAGGTCGATCAGCGCCTGCGCCTGGTACTCCGCGGAGTGCTCCTTCGTGTACGAGTCGAGGATCGCGCGCTTCGGCTCACCCGCGGCGGGCAGCGGCACGTCGTACGCGGCGTCCTTGCCGTCGAGCATCCAGGCGATCACGCCGTCCTCGCCCTCGTAGATCGGTGCCGGGCTGGTCTGTCCGCGCATCGCCCGGTCGACCGCCTCGACGGCCATCTTGCCCGCGAAAGCCGGGGCGTGCGCCTTCCACGTGGAGATCTCGCCCTTGCGGCTCTGCCGGGTCGCGGTGGTGGTGTGCAGCGCCTGGCCGACCGCCTGGTAGATGGTCTCGACGTCGAGGTCGAGCAGGGTGCCGATGCCGGCCGCGGCCGACGGGCCGAGGTGGGCGACGTGGTCGATCTTGTGCCGGTGCAGGCAGATCGCGCGCACCAGGTCCATCTGGATCTCGTAGCCGGTGGCGATGCCGCGCACGAGCGCCCGGCCGTCTTTGCCCGCGTGCTGGGCGACCGCGAGGATCGGCGGGATGTTGTCACCTGGGTGCGAGTACTCGGCGGCGAGGAACGTGTCGTGGTAGTCGAGCTCGCGCACGGCGACACCGTTCGCCCACGCCGCCCACTCCGGGCTGGTGCGGTGGTCGAGCGCGGCGCCGAACAGGTTCGCCCCGGCACCCCCGGTCGACACCGGGTGGCTGAACGCCTGCGCGCGGGCGGCCACGATGGGGGCGCGGGTGAGCGAGGCCGCGGCGACGGCGGCGTTGTCGATGATGCGGTTGACGATCATGTCGACGACGGGCTGCTCGACCTCGACCCGGTCGACGGCGACCTCGGCGATCTTCCACGCGAGCTGGTCCTCGCGGGCGAGGTTCTCGGAGCTGGCGCGCACGCGGACGTGGTGGGTGACGGTCATGAGTGTCCTTCGCTGTCGGGGAGGGAGTCGAGGATGCCGGTGAGCGCGTTGTGCAGGTGCACGTGCGTGGCATGGGCGGCCAGGTCGCCGTCGCGCGCGGCGAGCGCCTGCGCGATCGTGCGGTGCTCGGCGGCCGACGCGGCGAGCCGGGCGGGCTTGTCCTTGGCCATGCGCCGCACCCGCACCAGGTGCGTGCGCACGGTGCGCAGGGCCGCGGCGATGTAGTCGTTGTCGACGGCGTCGTCGAGGGCCGCGTCGAAGCGGGCGATCAGGGCGTAGTAGGCGTCGCGGCCCGCGGCCCGCGTCAGGTCGACGTGGGAGAACTCGTCGGCGAGGGCGGCGAAGAGATCGGCGTCACCCCGGGCGGCGGCGAGGCGGGCCGAGGTCTCCTCCAGCGCGCGGCGGATCTCGAACAGCGAGCGGATGTCGTCGGCGTCGAGGGCGGCCACCACCGTGACCCGGGGGGACTGCTGCACCACCAGTCCGTCGGCGGCGAGGCGGCGGAGGGCTTCGCGCATCGGGGTGCGGCTGACGCCGAGACGCTCGGCCTGCTCGACCTCGCCCAGCACGAACCCCGCGGGGAGGGCGCCCGACTGGATGCCGTCGAGGAGGGCCGCATAGGCGCGATCGCTCGCGGACGTGCGCTCGACAGGGAGAACCATGCCCTCAGTGTATACATAAACCCGCTCGAGGTGGGCGCGCGGTCGCGTTCAGGCTGTATTCGTATACATAGGCTCGGACGCGGCGACCCGCGGCTCGCCGAGCTTCACCACGACCACGCCGGCGAGCACGAGCACGCCGCCCAGCGCCTGCAGCGGGCCGGGGAGCTGGTCGAGCAGCAGCCACCCGAACAGCAGGGCGGCCACGACCTCGGCGAGCGCGACGAACGAGGCGAGACGCGAGCCGAGCATCCTCGTGGACACGATGCCGAGCACGTAGGCGAGCGCGGTCGCGATGAGCCCGATCGCGAGGACGGGCACGAACCAGGGAACCGTGCCGAAGCGGTACGCGACATCGGCCGTCGTCCACGCGAACGGCAGCACCCCGACCAGACCGGCGAGGGCCAGACCGACGGCACCGAGCAGGAGCCCGCTCCCGGCGAGCGCGATCGGCGGGAGTCCGGTGTCGGCCTTCGCCGAGAGCACGAAGTAGCTCGCCGCCCCCACCATCGCCCCCAGCGCCCAGAGCACGCCGACCACGTTCACCTGCGTACCGGTGACGATGTCGAGCATCAGCACGAGCCCGACGAAGGCGATCCCCGCCCCGAGCACGCTGCGCCGCGTCGGTCGCTCGCCGCGGCGCAGCCACAGCCAGAGCAGCACCGCGACCGGAGCCGTGTACTCGATGAGCAGCGCGATCCCGACATCCATGACGGCGACGGCCTGGAAGTAGCAGAGCTGAGTGGCCGCCACGGCGAGCAGCCCGTAGGCGAGGACCATCCCGGCGTTCCGGCGGAGGGCGCGCCACCGCCCCCGCAGCGCCAGGAGGGTCGGGAGCAGCAGGACGAGCGCGGCGACCCCCACCCGTACGGTGACGGCCGCGCCGGGCGTCCACCCCGCGTCGATGAGTCCGCGCGCCCACGCCCCGGAGGAGCCGAACGCGAACGCGGCGGCGACGGCCAGCGGGAGCCCGAGGCGCACATCGCTCCGCGTGCGGTTCCTGTCATCGGCCACGGTGCTCATGGACGATGACGCTACTCGCGGACCGAGTAAGATGTCAACATGGTCTTCACCGATGACACCGAGGATGCGCTGCGCGCGGCGGTCTGGCTCGCGAACTCCGCCGAAGAGCCCGACACCCTCGTCGACATCGACGACGAGAAGACGTTCCTCGAGGTGTTCCCCTACACCGGGAGGCTCGACCGCGACGGCGTGGAACTCGACGACCTGCGCGCCCTCCGCCCGCGGCTGCGAGCGATGCTGCTCGCCCCGCGCGACGAGATGGCCACACACGTGAACGATGCCCTCGCCGAGCTGCAGCTCACTCCGCGGCTGGTGCGGCACGACGGAGCGGACTGGCACCTCCATGCGGTGCACGACGAGCGGCCGCTCGCCGAGCGCGTGCTCGTCGAGACGGTGATGGCGCTCATCGACGTGATCCGCGCGGACGAGGGCTCGCGCCTCACGGTCTGCGAGGACGACACCTGCCAGGCGATCGCACTCGACCTCTCCCGCAACCGCTCCAAGCGGTACTGCTCCACGACGTGCGCGAACCGCAACGCGGTCGCGGCCTACCGCGCTCGGCGCGCACACGCCTGACACCGACGCCTCACCGGTCGCCCGCGCCCGTCTCGCGCAACTCCTGAGCGAGTGAGCCCATCTCGCTCCACGGCCCCTGAACAGCGACCGTCCTTCGTCCCGCTGCGCTCATTCGCGGATCGACTGCGCTCTTCACAAACGATTATCGATTAGTGTAATGTCGCCAGCGGCCCTCCCTCATGCATCAGGAAAGGATCAACGATGATCAAGGCCCGACTCCTCCCCCTCGTCGGCATCGCGGCAGTGTCCGCGCTCGCCCTCGCCAGCTGCTCCACCCCCGCCGGAGACGACGGCGGCTCCTCCTCGGAGGACGTCGAGGTGCGCATGCTCGTCAACGTCACCCCGAACCTGACCGAGGAGTTCTGGAACGACCTCGTCGCCCCGTTCGAGGAGGCCAACCCGAACATCGACGTCGTCATCCAGAACCCCGGCGCGGAGGGCGTGGAGGCCGCCGTGCCCCGCCTGCTCGCGGCCGGCGACGCCCCCGACGTCGTGCAGTCGATCGCCCCGACGACGAAGCTCGCACCCGAGCTCGTCGACCTGTCCGGGTACGAGTGGGCCTCGTCCGGTCCCCTCGCCGACCAGTACTCGATCGACGGCAAGAACTACATGGCCGGGATCGGCGTGCAGCTGCAGAGCCTCTTCTTCTACAACAAGACCGCGTTCGAGGAGGCCGGCATCACCGAGCTGCCCACCACCGTCGACGAGCTCACCGAGGCTCTCGGCAAGCTGAAGGCGGCGGGGTGGACCCCGATCCAGACCGGCGGCGACTGGATGAGCAGCCACACGCTGCAGGCCCTCGGCCTGCCGACGATCATCGCCGAGGACCCGGAGTGGTTCCAGAAGATGTCGTCCGGCGAGGACACCTTCAGCGAGACCTACGGCGACGCGGTCGAGACCTACGCGGAGTGGGTGTCCGAGGGCTACATCCCCACCGACGCGCTCGGCATCAAGTACCCCGACGCCGAGCAGGCGTTCCTGTCGGGCAAGACCGCCGTGTACTCGATGGGCAGCTGGTTCGCCGGCACGCAGGCCAAGGCCGCCGAGTCGGCCGACATCGGGGTCTTCCGCGCCCCGTCGTTCGACGGCGACGAGCAGCCCGCGATGGGCGCCAACATCGCCAGCCCGTACTCGATCCTCAAGTCCAGCGAGCACCAGGACGCCGCGGCCAAGCTCGTCGAGTTCCTCACCACCGACCAGACCGCGGTCAGCGACCAGCTGGCGGTCGACGGCAACTTCCGCGACGGTTACGAGTACGACATGACGCCGCTGGGCGAAGAGCTGCTGCAGATCGTCGCCGACACGCCCGCCGAGGCCTACACCCCCACCGGCGGCGGCTACGGCGAGCGCACGCTCCCCGACGGCTACCCGGGCGAGATCAACACCCAGACCCAGGCCCTTATCGGCGGCGCCTCCGCCGAGCAGGTCCTGAAGGCCATGGACGACTGGTTCGCCGCGAACGCCGGCTGACCGCTCGAGGCGCCGGGGACCGCATCCGTCCCTGGCGCCTCCCCGGCGCCGCATCCGCGCCACCCCCACCAACGCGCCACCGAGAACGAGAGTGCCGCCATGACTCCGCCCACCACGACCGCGCCGCCCCCGGCCGCGGCGACCGCCCCGACAGGACCATCGACGCCGATGAGCTCGACCCCCGCCCCCCGCAAGCGCTCCGCGCTGCAGCGGTGGCGGCACCGCCTCCCCGGCATCCTCATGGGAGGGCCCGCCGTGGCCGTCTTCCTGGCGATGTTCGTCATCCCGATGATCCTCGCCGCGGTGCTGAGCTTCACGGACTGGAACGGGTACAGCCTCAACTTCACGTTCGTCGGCTGGGAGAACTACATCAAGGCGTTCCGCAGCCCCCGCTCCACCCAGGCCGCGATCTTCACCGGCATCATCGCCGTGGTCGGCACGATCCTCTGCAACGCCATCGGTCTCGCGATCGCCGCGCTCATCGCCGGTCCCGGCCGCTCGAACACGATCCTGCGCACGATCTTCTTCTACCCGTACGTCATCAGCGCCCTCATCATCGGGTTCCTGTGGTCGGCGATGCTCTCCCCCAGCGGCGCCGTCAACGGGTTCCTCACCACCGTCGGCCTGCCCGCGATGCCCTTCCTCACCGACCCCACCTTCGCGAAGGCGAGCGTGATCTTCACGATCGTGTGGTCGCACTTCGGCTTCAACATGATCCTGTTCCTCGCCGGCATCAAGTCGGTGCCCGCCGAGTACTACGAGGCCGCGACCGTGGACGGCGCCTCGCGCTGGCAGCAGTTCCGCTCCATCACCCTGCCGCTCATCGCGCCGGTGTTCACGGTGAACCTGGTGCTGACCCTCGTCGGGCTCCTCAAGGCCTACGACGTGGTGCTCTCCCTCACCGACGGCGGCCCGGCAGGCTCCACCCAGACGATCGTCTACCAGATCCTCAAGGACTCGTTCGCGAACTCGGCCCTCGGGTTCGGCGCCGCGCAGTCCATGATCCTCCTCATCGTCACCGCGGTCATCGGTCTCGCCGTCACGCTGGTGCGACGCCGCTCCGAGAAGAAGGCGACCGACTGATGAAGCAGACCCGCAACCGGCCGGCGCTCGCGGTGAGCGCGATCCGCTGGATCGTCCTCGGCGTCGTGGCGATCACCATGCTGATCCCGATGTACACGATGGTCATCAACGCCTTCAAGCCGCAGGCGGAGATCATCGAGAACCCGCTCCTGATCACGCCGCAGACGTTCACGTTCGAGTACCTGTGGGAGGCGATCACGAGCAGCAAGTTCAACGTGATCGCGGCCTACGGCATCACGCTCCTGTTCGTCGTGCTCGTGAACCTCTGCTGCATCGCCCTGGCCGCACCGGTCGCCTACGTGATCGCGCGCGGCCGCTCCAAGTGGCACCTGGGGCTGCTGCTGCTCTTCGTCTCCGGCCTGTTCATCCCGGGGCAGGTCACGCTGATCCCCGTCGTGTTCGTGCTGCGGGTGCTCGGACTGATCAACACGATCCCGGGCTTCATCCTCTTCGAGACGGCGGCGACGCTCCCCGTGACGATCTTCCTGTTCACCGCGTACCTGCGCAGCGTGCCGCGCGACATCGACGAGGCCGCGTCCCTCGACGGCGCCGGTCCGATCCGCGCGTTCTGGGCGTGCGTCTTCCCGATCATGAAGCCGGTCGTGGCGACGGCGGTGGTGCTGAACTCGATCGGCGTGTGGAACGACTTCGTGAGTCCGCAGATCATCCTCGGCCCCAGCTCCGGCATCTACACCGTCACCACGGGTGTGTACGCCGCCGTCGGGCAGTTCTCCACCGACTACACGCAGGTGTTCCCGACCCTGCTGCTCGCCGTGCTGCCCGCGATGGTGTTCTTCATCGTGATGCAGCGCCACATCATCGGCGGCCTCGTGGCCGGCGCGACGAAGGGATGACCGTGCCCGCGCATCCGCTCACCCGCCCCCTGCGGGCGATCCCGGCCTGGGCCGTGCTGCAGCGGCGCCTCTTCGCCGAGATCGAGGAGGCCCGCCGCGTCTTCCGCGACCGGTACACGCTCCCCGACGGCCGCCTCCGCGGCGTCGCCGAGTTCGTGGACCGCGACGGGGTCGACGACCTCTACGAGCCGTTCTTCAACTGGCCGGCCTTCTACCTGCTCGGCGGGCCCGACGAGGTGCTGGCCGACGCCAAGCGGCACTGGGAGGGCGTGACGGTGCAGCTCGCGGAGGCGGGCATGCTCGCCGACGAGTACGACAACGGCTACGATTGGTTCCACCAGGGCGAGTCGCTGCTGCTGTTCGCGGGCATCTGCCAGGCCGACCCGGCCGACACGGCGTTCGCGGCGCGCGCCGCCCGGTTCTCCGCGCTCTTCATCGATCCCGCGAAGGGCAACTACGACCCGGAGCACACCATCATCCGCGCACCGCACAACGGTGCCCTGGGCGCTCGACCGGGCCTGGACGAGAAGATCGTGCCGTATGTGGCCGACCGGGCCGAGATGCGACCCTACGGTCTGCCCCTGCACGGGCTCGACGGCATCCGCACCTGGGACGACCTCGCCGACCCGGACAACGCGCACCGCATGGCCGAGGAGATGCAGCGTCGCGCCGCGGGCGACATCGCCGTGAACCTCGCCGCCACCTCGCTCGCGGCGAACCGGTGGCTGTACGACGGCGACGCCGCCGCGGCCGACTGGATCGAGCAGTACGTCGACGGGTGGCGGACACGGGCCGATGGCGGGCTGCTCCCCGACAACGTCGGCCCCGGCGGCACGGTGGGCGAGCTCCACGGCGGGCGCTGGTGGGGCGGCCACTACGGGTGGGCGTGGCCGCACGGACTGCACTCCGTCGGCATGAGCGCCCTCATCGGCGCCCTCAACCACGCGCTCGTCACCGGCGACGATGCCGCCCTCGACCTCGTGCGCACGATGCTCGACACCGTGCTCGCGGAGGGCCGCACGGGCACCGTCGCCGACTCGACCTACAGCCTGCGCGGCGGCTGGATGGCCCGGCTCGGAGCCGCAGCTGCCGAGCCCGGGGTCCTCGTGCCCTACCGCCACGGACCCGACGGGTGGTTCGACTTCGGTCCGCTGCAGCTCGACCTGCCGCTGTGGCTGTGGTGGTGGTCGCGCTCGACCGCTGACCGCAGCCGCCTGGAGCGCGCGATCGCGGGACTCCCCTCCTCCGCCGACCCCGTCGCGCCCTTCCGCGACAAGGAGGAGGCAGGGCACGAGGCCGGATGGTTCGCCTATCTCCGCGGAGAGCTGCCGGAGTACCCGGTGCGTGCGCTCGAGATGGCGCTCGGTCAGGTCGCGCGGCGCACGGCCATGATGCTCGCCGACGACCGCGATCCGGATGCCGCCCACCTGCACTTCTGGCAGCGCGTCAACCCCGTCGTGACCGAGGTGCTCACGCAGCTCGTCGCCGGGGCCCCGCAGGTGCTCTACAACGGCGGGCTCGGGTTCACCGCGCTCCGCTACGAGGACGCCGACCGCGGCCGGCCGGGGCTCCCGCCCGACGTCGCCGCGCTCGTGCATCGCCTCGACGACCGCGGGATCGGCGTGCAGCTCGTGAACACCTCGGCCGTGCACACCCGCACCGTGCGGCTGCGCGGCGGCCGCTTCGGCCTCGACCGCATCGTGGAGGTGACCGCGACCGCCGAGGACGCCTCGGGCTGGCCCGGCGCCTCCGGCACGTACGCCGGACCGGAGGGCGAGATCGTCACGCACACCTTCCCCTGCGACGACGACCTCGTCGTGACCCTGCCACCGGCGCACCTCGCCGACCTCGACCTGACCATCGCGCGCGCGACCGGCTCGCCGCGCCACCTCTTCCCCGAAGGAGCCGCATGAGCGACCTGATCCGACCCGACTTCCCCCTGCCCGTGCGGGGGGCGGCGTACCAGCGGCCGTCGCGCGACGTGCTCGACTCCTTCGACGCGATCTCCGCGGCGACCGCCTGCGCCAAGCTCCACGGCCTCGGGATCCGCCGCAGCTACATCGAGGGACCGGAGCCGCTGAGCCTCGGCCAGCGCGTGGTCGGCTCCGCCCTGACGCTGCAGTTCATGCCGCAGCGGGAGGACATGGCCTCGGGCGACGGCCAGGAGTACGCCGAACGGCACACGGCCCTGTGGCACGTGCTCGAAGCGGTGCAGCCGGGGGACGTGCTGGTGATCCAGGCGTACGGCAGCCGCTTCTCCGGCTGCGTCGGCGACATCCTCGCGCGCTACTTCGCCCGCAAGGGCGGCGCGGGCATCGTCGTGGACGGGCGCATCCGCGACGCCGGCCGCATCCGCGAGCTCGGGATCCCGGTGTGGTCGACCGGCACGACCCCGCACTACGCCTCGCAGTCGGAGCTCGTGCCGTGGGCGTTCGACGTGCCCGTGGCGGTGGGCGGTGCGCTGTGCATGCCCGGCGACCTGGTCGTGGCCGACGACGACGGACCGGTCGTAGTTCCGCAGGCGATGGCGCCCCAGGTGGTCGAGGACGCGCAGGATCATGAGGAGTGGGAGGTGTTCAGCCGCAAGCGCCTCGACGAGGGCGCCCGGCTGAGCGACTACTACCCCCTGACCCCCGACAGCCGCGAGGAGTACGAGGCATGGCGTTCCGTCCGCAGCTCCGTCCTCTGAACCCGGCCGCCGCCGCCCGCGACGACGCCGGGCTCGGCTGCGCCCCGATCGGCAACCTGTTCGCGCCGGTGCCGGACGCGGATGCCGTCGACACCGTGCACGCGGCCCTCGCCCGCGACGTGCGGTTCTTCGACACGGCGCCGCTGTACGGCTCGGGAGAGAGCGAGCGCAAGCTCGGCCTCTCCCTGCGCGGCGTGCCCCGCGACGACTACGTGCTGGCGACCAAGGTGGGACGGGTGCTCGTCGACGCCGAAGGCGCTCCGGTGCGCGGTGCGGCGAGCGGGCACGATTCCGTGGTCGACCTCAGCCGCGACGGCATCCTCCGCAGCCTCGACGGCAGCCTCGCCCGCCTCGGCGTGGACCGGGTGGACGTGCTGCACCTGCACGACCCCTTCGATGTGGAGGCCGCGTTCGCGACGGCCTTCCCGGCCCTCCTCGATCTGCGGGACCAGGGCGTGGTGCGGGCGATCAGCGTCGGGCTCGGGCGCCTCGATCCGCTGGAGCGCTATGTGGCCGAGGTGCCGCTCGACGTGGTGATGGAGGCCGGGCGGCTCACGCTGCTCGACCGCACGGCGCTCGACCGCCTCGTCCCCACCGCTCGCGCACGGGGCATCGGCGTCCTGGCGGCGGCGGTGTTCAACTCCGGCATCCTCGTCGACCCGGTCGGCTCGCCGTTCTACGAGTACAAGCCGGCGCCCGCCGCGCTGCAGGAGAGGGCGCTGCGACTGCAGGCCGTGTGTGCGGCACACGACGTGCGGCTGGCCGACGCGGCCGTGCAGTTCCCGCTGCGCCACGGCGCCGACGCGGTGGTCGTGGGGGCGCGGACGCCGACCGAGGTGCACGCGTTCGTCGACGGCCTCGACGCCGCGCTCCCCGCGGCGCTGTGGGATGCCCTCGACGCGGAGGCCGTGTGAGCGGGCGGCGACGGCGGCTCCCCCGTGCCGCGGGCGCCGCGGTCGTCGCGGTCGCCGCCTGATGGCGCCGCACGGGACCTGACATGCGGATCGTCGATGCCCACGTGCACGTCTGGGATGTGGACGCCGTGCCGATCCCCTGGTTCCGCGACGACCTCGACCTGCCGCGGCACGCCTCCGCCGTCGGGCTCGGACGGGAGCTGACCGCGGCCGGTGTCGCCTCCGCGATCGCGGTGCAGGCCGCGGACTCCGTGGCGGAGGCGGAGTGGCTGACCGCGACCGCCGCGCGCGACCCGTTCCTGCGGCGCGTGGTGCTGCAGTACTCCCCCGCGCCCGGACGAGCGGCCGGTGCGACCGGCGTCGCCGTCACCCCCGCGGTCGTCGGCGTGCGGGCGGCGGTGCCCCAGTTCGCCGCCGACCTGTCCGACGTGGACGGCCTCGACGCGCTCGCCGACCACCTCGGCGCGACCGGCCGTGCGCTCGAGCTGCTGATCCGGCCGGAGCAGCTGCCCGCCGCCGCCACCCTCTCCCGCCGGCACCCGGGCACCGCGATCGTGGTGTGCCACCTGGGCCTCGGGGCGCGGACGCCCGACGGCACGTGGCGGGCAGCACTGGACGAGGCCGCGTCGGCGCCGGGCGTGTCGGCGAAGGTCTCCGGGCTCGACCTCTCGGCCCGCGGCGCGGAGGAATCGCGCGGCCTGCTGCGGCTGGCGTTCGACCTCTTCGGCGCGGAGCGGCTGGCGTTCGGCAGCGACTGGCCGATGTCGACGCGGAGCATCGGCTATGCGGACGTGCTCGCCGCGACGCGCGCGGTGCTGCCCCGCCTTTCCGGCGCCGAGGAACGGGCGTTCTGGTCTGCGACCGCCGACCGCCTCTACCCCACGGGCGCCTGACCCCCGCCGTCTGTCTCGTCGCGCGGCGGCTGGCACGGAGTCGCGCGGGACGGCGCGGGAAGGTCAGGCGTCGTCGAGGAGGGTGCCGGCGGCGTGGCGACGGAACAGCGCGGACGCGGCCTCGACATCGCCCGCGTCGAGCACGTCGAGCAGCCCCTTGTGCCAGTCGGCCACCTCGTGCCAGTCGCCGGTGAACGTCGGGTCGCCCAGCACGTGCATCACCCGCAGGCTCGGCTCGAGCAGATCCCACATCCGCGGCAGGTACACGTTGCCGCTCGCCTCGATCACGGCGCGGTGGAACGTGAAGTCGAGCTCGCGGAAACGGGCGAGGTCGGCGGATTCGGCCGCCTCATGCATCTGCGCGATGAGCGACACGAGTTCGTCGCGGCGGGCGGCGTCGAGCGCGCCGCACGCGAGCCGGCCGGCCAGGCCCTCGAGCTCGACCCGGGCGACCTTGGCCTGCTCGGCCTCCTCGGCGGAGTAGCTCGCGACGAAGTTGCCCTGGTGCCGCACGTGCGACACGAGCCCCTCGTGCGCGAGGCGCTTGAGGGCGTCACGCACGGGAGCCTGACTCACCTGGAGCTGTCGCGCGAGCTGGGACTCGACGAGCTGCTCGCCCGGGGCGAGGGTCGACTCCTTGATCATCGCCTTGATCATCGCGTAGATCTGATCCGACAGCAGTCCTCGCTGCAGTCCCGCTGTGCCCAGAGCATCCGTCATGACCATCAGTCTACGTCCATTATCGACTATCGCTAATGGACGCGGCCGTGCGCCAGGCCTCGGCGATCAGCGCGGATCCGCGCGGCGTCGGATGCACGCCGTCCGGCGCGAGCTCCGCCACCGGCTGCCGTGTGGCGGCGGCCGTGAGCACCTCGTGGAGCGGCACGAAGGCGGCACCATGCGACGCGGCCAGGTCGCGCACGACCGCCCGCTTGCCATCGAGGTCGTCGAGCCACTCGCGCTGCTCCTGCGTCACCGGAAGGAAGTACGGCTCCATGAGGATCAGGCGGGGGCCCCGCTCCCCGGCGACGCCGGCCAGCAGCGGGTCGAGCGTCGCCCGGAACTCCTCCGCCGACGTCGGGTCGTCGCTGTCGAACCGTCGCCACATGTCGTTCACGCCGACGTACACGGTCAGCAGCTCCGGCGCGGTCGGCAGGAGCTCGGAGTCCCACCGGGCGGCCAGGTCGCGCGCACGGTTCCCGGCGATGCCGAGGTTCCGCACGGTCGCGCCGGCCGCCCGCAGCCCCGGGGCGAGGAGGGCCACGTAGCCGTCACCGAGGGAGTCGGGGTCGGCACGGTCGCGCCCCGCATCCGTGATGGAGTCTCCGATGAACGTCACTCGCACCGGGGCACCTCTTCCTCATCGTCCTTGAGCTTGGGCTTGACCGAGGTCTCCAGCTCGACCGTCGCGCCCGCGTAGGTCACGGTCAGCGTCTGGTGCGGACGCACCTTGCTGCTGTCGAATCCGCTCACCATATCGGCCGTGACCTGCTGCGTCGTGAGGGTGCCGTCGCTCCAGCGCACCCCGAGGATCATCCCGGTGACGTCGAGCTCCTCGCCGCGCAGGTAGCGGGTCTTGGGGTCGGCCTCCGCGGCCCAGCAGATGCCGGTCACGCTCGCGGGCGGCGGCGTGGGGCGCACGGCGAGGGCCGTCGTCTTGCCGTAGTGGTACACGTTGAAGAAGCCGTCCGCTCCGATGCGCAGGTTCTCCCGCGCATCCACCATGCTCCACACGGTCACGCCGTCCACCCGGAACACGATGCGCGTGCCCTCGCCCTCCGCGATCGCGCCGAACTCGATGCGGTGCGAGGTGTCGGGTGCGATGACGGTGTTGGGGATCGCGTCGAGCATCGTCTGACCGGGGGTCCAGCTCTGGAACTCGATCGTGTCCTGCTTGATCACCACGAGGTACCCGGTGTTGGAGTTCTGCCACGCGGGCACACCGGTCTGGTCGGACCGCGCCTGGAAGCCGTACCACCCTCCGGAGAAGGCACCAAAGTCCGCGTCGAACTGCAGGAGCGTGTCGCCGAAGCGCTCGCCCTCGTAGCCGTGCACCCCCTCGCCGCTGATCACCACGCCCGCGTCGTCGACGGCGATGTGGTCGGATGTGCTCCAGGCCGCGGGGTCCTTCAGCTGCGCGTCGAGCCGGGTCGTCGGGTACTCCGCGTCGGCGACGGTGACCGTCAGGGTGTCGCTGAACGCGGGGTCCGCGACCGAGGTGGCCGTGATGGTCGCGGTGCCCGCGGCGACGGCGGCGATGCGGCCGTCCGCCACCGTGGCGACCGCGGGGGCGTCGCTGGTCCAGGTCACCCTGGCGTCGCTGGCGTCCTGCGGGGCGACCGTCGCGGCGACCGTCCGCCGCTCCCCCACCGAGAGCGCCACCGCGTCGGCGTCGAGGGTGACCCCGGTCACGGGCACCCCGGAGAGGGAGAACCCGATGTCGTCGAAGTCCAGCGACGGGTAGTTCTCGACGTAGAAGCCCACGCGACCGGCCGCACCCGGCGCGGGATCGGCCCCCTCGAGGGCGATCGCGCCGTTGACGGAGATGCGGATCCGCCCGTCCTGGACCGCGATGCGCACGTGCGAGGTCGCACCGGGGACGAGGCCCTGCTCGGCGGGCACGACCTTCTCGGCGACCACCTGCCAGGCGTCGTCGAAGATGGTCCAGGTCGGGCCGGCCGCGGCCTGACGGAAGCGGATGTAACCGCCGCCCTTGCCGTTGCGGTCGTACACGATGAGCCCCGCGTTGGTGGGCGTCGTCGCCGGTGTCGTCACGTCGAAGTCGAGCACGAACTCGGTGAAGTCGCGCGGCAGGATGCTGTTCGCGCCCTTGAGGATCCGGTAGACCTTGTCACCCGTGGCGTCGGCCTGGATGCTGCGGTTGGGGTCGGTCGCCCAGCCGTTCGACCCCGACTCGAAGTCGGTGAAGTGCAGCACGCCGTCGCCCTCCTCCACGATCACCTCGATGGTCGCGGTCTTGGCGGCGTCGGCTTTCGCGGTCGCCGTGATGGTCGTGGTGCCGGGGCCCATGCCCAGCACGACGCCCGTGTCGTCCACGGTCGCGACGGCGGCGTCGGCGGAGGCGTAGGTCACCGCGGTGTCGTCGGCGTTCCAGGGCAGCGGCACGGCGCGCACGCGCACCTGGTCGCCGGCGTCGATCGTGACCGAGTCGCTGTCGAACGCGATGTCCTCCAGCGGGACCGACTGCGGCTGCTGCGTCTGGCCGATGTGTCCGTCGACCCCGATCTCGCCGAACGCGATCGCCTCGAAGCCGGGGATCTGGTCGAACACGGCGGCGTCGGCCTTCAGCGTGTAGTCGCCGCCGGCGGCGGCGACGAACCCGGGGTCGGCGTCGGCCACCCAGTTGTCCTCGTAGTTCAGCAGGTTCTTGCCGTCCTTGGCGCCGTGCTCGTTGACGCCCGCCATGCGGGGGCGGTTCGGGTTCCAGACCACGTTCTCGGCGAACGTGCTGTGGTTCGGGAAGTAGTGGTCGTCCTCGAAGAAGTGCCCGAGCTCGGGGTACTTCTCCAGATACGGCGTGCCGACAAAGTCGTTGTTGTCGGCGAACACCTGCTGCCAGGCGGGCATGTAGTCCTTGTCGACGACGTTGCCCTCGTGGTCGCCCATCCACTGCTCGTAGTTGTCGTAGGGCGCGTAGGCGTCGACGAAGACGTTGTTGCGCGCCTCGATGTAGTCGGCGGATCCGCTCTTGATGGCGCCGTTGCCCATGTTGACGAACACGTTCTTCTCGATCGTGAGGTCCCACGTGAAGTTGTCGGCGTAGATGCCCTCGACGCCCGCCATGCCGGCGCCGATGTCGTGGAAGTAGTTCTCCCGGAAGACGTGTCCGCGCTGCTGCGGCGTCTTGCCGGAGTTCATGTAGATCGCGCCGAGGTCGTGGAACTGCTTGCAGACGTCGTACACCTCGTTGCGCTCGAAGAGGTGGTCGTTGCCGTGCACGATGATGCCGGGGTGCGGCGCGTCGTGGATCTCGTTGTTCTTGGCGACGTTGCCGACCCCGTCGAACATCACACCGGGGTTGTAGGCCTTGTGGTAGTACGCGAAGTCGGCGATCTCGGAGTTCTCGACCCGGTTGCGGCCCGGCTCGAGGGTGGTCTTGTCGCCGCCCTGGAGCACCACGCCGACGCCGCCGACGTGCGTGAGCCGGCTGTCGGTGACGGCGTGGTCGCGGCCGCCGCGATTCACCGGGATGCCGTCGTAGGTGTAGCGCCCCGGCGAGTTGATGAGCACGCCGCCGTCGGTGAAGTTGCGGATGTCGCTGTGCGAGATCGTGACGTGGGAGCCGCCGAGGATCACGGCGGCGGTGGCGCGGCCGTACTCCAGGACGAGGTCGTCGAAGTTCACGTACGACGCCCCGTCGGCGCGCAGCATCGGCTCGTCGAGCGTGGTGACGGTGACGTCGCCGCGTCCGGACGTGAAGGCGGCGTTGGGGATGAGGTAGAGCTTCCCCGCCGCGCGGTCGATGTAGTACTCGCCCGGTGCGTCGAGCTCCTCCAGCAGGTTCTGCGCGAAGTGGAAGTCGGGGAACCAGCTCTTCATGATCCCGGACATCTCGCCGTAGCGGAGGGTGATCGTCTTCGCCGCGGTGTCGATGCTCTCGATCTTGTTGTACGACCACTCCCAGCTGTAGCCGAAGATGCCGTCCAGCCACACGTCGTCGGCCTGGGTCCAGTACTGGGGCCGGTCGTAGCCGTACGTGAAGGTGCCGCCGCGGTTCTGCAGATCCGGGTCGTTGCGGTCGGGGCCGACGTCGATGATGTCGCCCATCTGCACGGTGGGGGTGGCGGCGTCGGCGTTGGGCCAGCGCGCGAGCGTCATGCCCTGGCCGTCGATGAAGAGCTCCATCGGCGGGGTGGTGCTGACGTCGTTGGCCTTCCAGTAGCCGTGGCGGCTGAGCTGGCCGTAGTCGGTGATGCCGAGGCCGGCGAGGTCGACCGCGACCACCTGGTCGCGGGCGGCGGGGTCGATGATCCGGTCGGTGACGGCGGCGTCCTCGACGGGCGCGAACTCGTCGCGGGGCAGCGCGCGACCGCCGGTGAGCGTGGCGGTCTCGCCCGGATAGGAGCGGTAGGTGATCGGGGCGTCGGCGGTACCGGAGTCCTGCTCGCCGATCTCGAACGAGGCGCTGCGCGGGTACTCGCCCTCGCGCAGGTAGACCGTGAGGCCGTCTGCGGGGATCTGCTCGTCGGCTTTGAGTGCCCGGATGCGGTCCCTGGCTCCCTCGAGGGTGGCGAGCGGGTCGTCCTTGGTGCCGGCGGCGTCGTCGTCACCCCCCGGTGCGATGTAGAGGGCGTCGTCGTCGACCGCGGCCGACGCCGCGGGGGCGACGCCGAGGGCGGATCCGAACACGGCGGCCAGGGCCAGTCCTGCCAGCACACGCTTCATTGCGTCTCCGAACTCTCGATTCCCGCGCGAAGAGCTCGCGCGGTGCCGCAGCGGGCGGCTGCACAGGACCCTACCCAATCGATAATCGACTATCAAGGATCGATTCTTAAGCATGTGCAGCGCTTCACAGATTTCACAGTTCATACCAATTCATCACTCTTGGGCTCTCCGGTTGACGAGCCCGTAATCTGCCGGAAATACTGAGGAAGCCCGAGACCGCACCGCGAGCGTGCGGACACATCACCCCAGGCCAAGGATGACCTAGATGACAGAACAGACCATTTCCTCACAGATAGGAACAGGTCGCCGCCCCCGTCGCCTCTCCGACGGGATGTTCGCGCTCCTCCTCACGGCCCCCGGCCTCGCGCTCCTCGCCGCGGTCGTCGTGTACCCGCTCATCACCGCGCTGATCACCGCGTTCTACAAGCAGAGCCTCGTCGAACCGGGACGCGAGTTCGTCGGCTTCCAGAACATCGTCGACGTCCTCACCGGGGAGTTCGTCCAGCTCCTCGTGCAGACCCTCGTCTTCACGCTCGGCACGACCATCGCGCCGTTCGTCATCGGCTTCGGTCTCGCGCTCGCCCTCAACACGCGCATCCGCGGTGCCAAGGTGCTGCGCGGCCTCATGCTCATCCCCTGGCTGATCCCGGGCGTGGTCGTGTCGTTCCTGTGGATGTGGATCTTCAACGCCAACTACGGCGTGCTCAACGCGGCCCTGGAGACCGTGGGACTCATCGACTCCCCGCAGGCGTGGCTCGCCAACCCCACCACCGCCATGATCGCCGTCATCGTCGCGAAGACCTGGCAGTCGTTCCCCTGGATGATGGTCATGCTCCTCGCCGGCCTGCAGACCGTCCCGATCGAACTGCACGAGGCCGCGGAGATCGACGGCGCCGGGACGATCCGCCGCTTCTTCTCCATCACGGTCCCGCAGATGAGCGGCATCATCGGGCTCGTGATCCTGCTGGAGTTCATCTGGAACTTCCAGCACTTCGACATCATCTACGTCCTCACCGGCGGCGGCCCCGCCGGCTCCACCCAGACCTTCGCCACGGCGGTGTACGAGACCGCGTTCGACGGCTTCGACCTCGGTCACGCCGGCGCGATCGGGCTCCTCTGGATGGTCCTGCTGATGGCGCTCGTCGTCGTCTACGTCCGCCTGTCCGAGAAGGGAGAGAAGCGATGACCGCCGTGCTGACCGAGGAGACGGTGACCGCCGTCGCCGCCCCGCCCGCTCCCCCGCGGCGCCGCCGCACCCGCGCCGACCGCCGCGCCTCCACCATCAGTGCCTGGATCGCCGTGGTCGTGTTCGGCGGGTTCGCGCTGCTGCCCGTGTACTGGCTGCTCGCGACCTCCCTCACCCCGCGCACCGAGGTGTTCAGCTACCCGCCCAAGCTCTTCCCCACGGAGATCACCTTCGAGGCCTATGCCGCGCTCGCGAACAACCCCGCGCTGTTCGGCTACCTCCGCAACAGCATCGTGGTCTCGGTCATCACCGCGATCCTCTCGGTGCTGGTCTCCGCCTACATGGGCTACGCGTTCTCGAAGTTCCGCTACCGCGGGCGCCGCAGCCTCATGTACTTCGTGCTGGCCTCGCAGATGTTCCCGCAGGCGCTGCTGCTCATCACCCTCTACGCGGTGTTCTCGGCCTACGGGCTGCTGAACACCTACACGGCGCTGGTGCTGTCGTTCACCACTTTCACGCTGCCGCTGTGCGTGTGGATGCTGAAGGGCTTCTTCGACACGATCCCGGACGAGCTCATCGAGGCCGCCCGCGTCGACGGCGCCTCCCGGATGCGCATCATCCACTCGATCGTCCTGCCGCTCGCGGCCCCCGGCCTCATCGCCGCCGGACTGTTCGCGTTCGTCCGCGGCTGGAACGACTTCATCTTCGCCCTCACCCTGGCCGGACCCGACAAGCAGACCCTGCCGCCCGGCCTCGTCAACACGTTCATCGGCGAGGCGTCGACCGCCTGGCCGGAGCTCATGGCGGCCTCGCTCGTGGTCTCGCTCCCCGTGGCCATCGCGTTCATCGCCCTGCAGCGCTTCCTCGTCGGCGGTCTCACCGCCGGCGCGGTCAAGGGCTGACCCGCACCACCCCTCACCCGCAGTCCCTCGAAGAAGAGAGAGCACCCCCATGTCCGAGAACACCACCGTCTCCCGTCGCCAGCTCCTCCAGTTCGCCGGGCTCGGCGCCGCCGGCCTCCTGCTCGCCGGCTGCATGCCGAGCGGCGGCGGCAGCGGCTCCACCAGCCCCGCGTCGTCCGCCGGCTCCGCCTTCGGCACCGGCGACTTCACCGCCACCGACTTCTCGTTCTCGAGCTGGTCGCTCACCGAAGAGGCCGCGGCCCCGGCCACCCGCGCCCTGCTGGAGGGCTACACCAGCGCCCAGAAGGTCGGCATCACCGAGGTGTCGTTCCCCTACAACGAGTACTTCAAGCAGCTCATGCTGCAGGTGCGCGGCGGGCAGTTCACGGGCGCCGCCCACGTCGACGTCGCCTGGCTCGCCTCCCTCGCCGCCCTCGGCAAGCTCGAAGACGTCTCGGCGCTCACGAAGGACCGCGGCTACACGGCCTCCAGCCTCGAGGCCACTCAGCTCGACGGCGTGCAGTACGCGTTCCCGTGGACCATCGGCGCGATCGGCCTCATCACCAATTCCGAGATCCTCGACAAGGCCGGCATCTCGCAGTTCCCGACCACGGTCGACGACTTCGAGTCGTCGCTGAAGAAGCTCAAGGGTCTCGGCGGCGGGCTCATCCCCTACGCCGCCTCCACCAAGGCCGCCCAGCTCAAAGACATCCTCATCTGGATGCAGACCTTCGGCAGCGACCTCGTCAAGGACGGCGAGGTCACGATCGGCGACGACGCGAGCATCGAGGCGGTGTCCTGGTACAAGTCGCTGTACGACCAGGGCCTCATCGCCGCCGACGTCGACCGCTTCGACGCCCGCTCCCTGTTCGCGCAGGGGCGTGCCGCCATCTACGACGACGCCCCGGTGGGCCGCGGCTCCGTCACCAAGGACTCGCCGGACCCGGACCTCGCGTCCAAGCTCGTGCCCGAGTCGCGGCCGGTCCTGAAGAAGGTCGACACCCCGCGCGCGCTCGTCTGGGGCGGTGCGATCGCGATCGTCGGCGGAGGCGAGGGCGACAGCGCGCGCACCGCCGCCGACTTCGGGCAGTGGGCCACGAGCGACCTCGACGCCGTGCTCGGCGACTACGAGCTGCGGGGCCTGCCGCCCGTGACCGAAGAGGCCCAGACGTCCGAGGTCGTCTCGTCCGATGCGTTCGGTGCCCGCTTCGCGGAGAAGATCACCGCGACCGCCACCACCAACCCGTTCTGGCAGTTCCCCCAGTACGCGCAGATCGAGACCGCCATCGCCGACCGCGTGCAGGCCGTGCTCGTGGGCCAGCAGAGCGCCAAGGACGCCATGTCCCAGGCCGGCGACGAAGCGCAGAAGCTGCTGGGCTGAGGCCGCCGCCATGTCCTTCCGCTCGAAGACCGGCGCCGCCGTCGCCGCCGTGGTCGCCGCCGTCGCGCTCGCCGTGCCCGCACAGGCCGACGTCACGACCACCACCGTCGAGACCCTGCCCGTCACGGTCGACAGCTCCAACCAGTCCGGCTGGTGGAACCCGCTCGTCGTCGTCGGCGACCGCACCTTCTTCGCCTACAACGTGCCGGGCTCGGTCGCCGCGAAGCACCGGGTGAACGTCGCCGTGCGCACCGCGGACGGCACGTGGACCTCGGGGTGCCTGAAGCTCGCCACGGGCGTCTGCGCCGAGTACGACGACGACAACGGCCACAACCAGCCGTCGCTCGCCGTCGACGGGGACGGACACATCCACGCGTTCGTGTCGATGCACCACGAGCCCTGGAAGTACTTCCGCTCCACGACGCCGTTCGACGTCACCTCGCTCGTCGACGTCAGCGCCGAGATGCCCGACGCCGGTGCCGCGATCTCGTACCCGGTGACCGCCCAGGGCGCGGACGGGGACGTATGGCTCATGGTCCGCGTCGGCGCCGACCCGCAGGCCCGCAGGGACGGCGTGCTGTACCACTACGATCCCGCCGTCGGCACGTGGGCCCGCGAGACCGTGATCGCCGCCGCCGTCAACCACTCCTTCTACCCGGACGACCTCGAGGTCGATGCCGACGGCAGGGTGCACGTGCTGTGGGAGTGGGGGCCCTGGCCCGCCGACCCCTACCGTCACCTCGGCTCGTACGCGGTGTACGACCCGGCCACGGGCGGCTTCCGCGACGTCGCCGGCCAGGCCCTGCCCACCCCGATCCGTCCGGACACCCCCGGGGCGGTCGTGTGGCGCGGGTACGAGCAGGGCGAGACCATCGGCGACGCCGTGCCCGCCGTGCAAACCGCGAAGATGGCGATCGCCGACGGCGCGCTGGTCGGTGTCACGTACCGCTACGCCGACACGACCGAGAACGACTTCGACGTGCGCTGGGCCACCTGGAACGGCTCGGCCTGGACGAGCGAGACCCTCGTGGACACCGGCGCCCTCGGCAGCGGCGTGCAGACGATCGCCGCGCTGGACACCACGACCGCGGGCTCCGAGACCCGTGTCTACGCCGTGGTGTCGGTGCAGGACTGCGGAGTGACCCGCACGCAGACGGTGCTGCTGTCGCACACGTCCGGCGCGTCAGGCTGGGCGGTCGAGGCCGTCGGCGACCCGGTCACCGGGCAGCAGCGCCTCCGGGCGGCCACGCGCGATGACGGCACCGATGTGGTGTACCTGAGCGCACCCGCGGTTCCGGGCGGCGGCACCCTCCGCCACGCCGAGGTGCCGCGCGACGGGCAGCAGGGCGGCACCTCCCTCGCCGCGATCGTGTCCGCCCTGCGCGGCGACGCCGGCGGCTGCACGGACACGGGCTCGTGACCACCGCCGCCTCCGCAGCCGCCCTCTGAGCGGCGCCCCCTCTCCCCACCCCCGAAAGGACCCCCATGCGCACCCAGACCGTCGAAGCCGACATCATCGTCGTCGGCGGCGGCCTCGCCGGAGTGAGCGCCGCCGTCGCGGCCGCCCGCCTCGGCCGACGTACCGTGCTGATCAACAACCGGCCGGTGCTCGGCGGCAACTCCTCGTCGGAGGTGCGGGTGTGGGTGTGCGGGGCGACCGCGCACGGCAATCAGCGCTGGGCGCGCGAGACCGGGATCATCGGCGAGATGTACCGCGAAAACCAGTACCGCAACCCCGAGGGCAACCCGGTGTACTGGGACGACGTGGTGCTCGACATCGTGCGCCGGGAGCCCCACCTCACCCTCTTCCTCAACACCGAGGTGCTCGAGGCCGAGGCCACCGGACCCGACGACGCCCGTCGGGTCCGGTCGGTCACCGGGTGGACGATGGGCTCGGAGATCCGCACGGTGTTCCGTGCACCGCTGTTCATCGACTGCACGGGCGACGGCCTGGTGGGGCGCCTGGTCGGTGCGCGGCACCGGCTCGGCAAGGAGAGCAGGAGCGAGTTCGGCGAGGACTGGGCCCCCGAGCAGCCGGTGCGGGAGTTCCTCGGCTCGACGCTGCTGTTCTACACGAAGGACCTCGGGCACCCGGTCAAGTACGTCGCCCCCGAGAGCGCGAAGGACATCTCGACGACGCCGATCCCGTCCTCCCGCATCATCCGCAGCGGCGACAGCGGCGCCCACTACTGGTGGATCGAATGGGGTGGCACGCTCGACATCGTCGACGACAACGAGGCGATCCGCGACGAGCTGCGCTCGGTGATCCTGGGCATCTGGGACCACATCAAGAACTCCGGCGAGTTCGACGCCGACACCCTCACCCTGGAGTGGATCGGGAACATCCCCGGCAAGCGCGAGTACCGCCGCTTCATCGGCGACTACACGCTGCGCCAGCAGGACATCCTGGAGCAGACGTCGTTCGACGACGGCATCGCGTTCGGCGGCTGGTCCATCGACCTGCACCCCGCCGAGGGCATGTACGCGACGGGCGCCGGCGCGGTGCAGCGCTTCTCCGACGGGGTGTTCGAGATCCCGTTCCGGTCGCTGTACTCCGTCAACGTCGACAACCTGCTCATGGCCGGTCGCGACATCTCCGCGACGCACATCGCGTTCGGTGCCGCGCGGGTCATGGCCACCTGCGCCGCGATGGGTGAGGCCGCGGGCACCGCCGCCGCCCTCTGCTATGCGTTCGACGCCACCCCGCGCGAGCTGTACGAGCAGCACCGCGCGGAGCTGCGCCAGACGCTGCTGCGCGCCGACGCCAGCCTCATCGGCGTCGCCAACGAGGACGACTCCGACCTCGCCCGCACCGCGGCCGTGACCGCCTCCAGCACGCTGCGCACCATCGGCACCGCGGCGAGCGCCACCGCGGACGCCGTCCCGCACGCGCTCGTCGAAGACCTCGGCATCGTGGTTCCGGTGCATCCGCGACTGGAGACGACCGAGCTCCTGCTCTCCGCCGAGGCCAACACGCAGGTCACCGTCGAGGTGTGGTCGACGGGTCGCCCGCAGAACGTCGTGCCCGCGCGGCTCGAGCACCGCACCGTGGTGGAGGTTCCGGCCGGCGGACCCTCGTGGGTGCGCGCGGACACCCCGTTCGCCCCGGACGAGGCCCAGAACGCGATCGTCGTGGTGAGGGCCGCCCCCGGCGTGCACGCGCACCTGACGTCTCCGCTGCCGCCCGGCGTGCTCACGCTGGTGCACCGCGTCGACAACGACGACCGCAACGTCGAGGTCGACCGCGACGGCCTGCTGGTGCAGTGGCCGACGAAGCCCCTGCGCGGACGCAGCCCCGTGTTCCGCACGAGCCCGCCCTCGGAGGCGCTGGCCCCGGAGCGGGCGACGTCGGGGTACAACCGGCCCTTCGGCGGACCCCACCTGTGGGCGTCGGACCCCGCGGCGGACGGGCCCGCCTGGCTCCGGCTGGACTGGGAGCACCCCGTCGAGGCCGCGGAGGTGCGTCTGGTGTTCGACGACGACGTCGACCTCGAGCTCAACACGCTGCACCACCACCGCAGCCCCGACGAGGTGATGCCCCCGCTCGTGCGCGACTACCGCGTCGAGGTGCAGGCGCCCGGTGCGGGCGAGTGGCGCGTGGTCGCCGAGGAGCACGACAACCGCCATCGACTGCGGGTGCACCCGCTCCCCGCCGACCTCGGGCCGTTCACCGCGGCGCGCCTCGTGGTGGAGCGCACGAACGGGGCCGCGGAGGCCAGGGTCGTCGCGTTCCGGGTGCAATCGTGACGGAGAGCGCTAACGTGAAGGGCATCCGCCGGCACGGCGGCGACCGTCGTCCCTCCAGGAGGCCGCAGGTGACCACCTCGCCCGGCGGCCGCGTGCTCCCCGCCGCGCGCGCCACCCGCACGGGCCTCATCGCGCTCGCGGTGCCGCACCTGGAGGAGCCCTACTTCGCCGAGCTGGGGTCGCGCATCGTGCGCGCCGCCGATGAGCGCGGTCTCGCCGTGCTCATCGTCCAGACCGAGGGCGACCACGGCCGCGAGATCGACGTCGCGAACGGTGTGGGGCTCCCGCCGATCGACGGTCTCATCCACATCCCGCGCTCCCTCACGGTGGCCGACCTCACCCGCCGCACGTCGCCGGGCCCGCTCGTGCTGCTGGGCGAGCACATCCAGGTGAGCCCGTTCACGCACGTGACGATCGACAACCGCGCGGCGGCGTTCACGGCCACCGAGCATCTCCTGGCGGTCGGCTGTCGTCGCATCGGCTTCGTCGGGCGCCGCGACGCGCGCCCCTCGGATGCGGCGGACCGGCGGCACACCGGATACCTGGAGGCCCTCGCGGCCGCGGGGCTTCCCGCCGACCCCGTCCTCACCGCGCAGGTCGATGCGTTCACGGCGGAGGAGGGCGAGCGGGTGGCGGGCGCCATGGCCGCCGCGATCTCCGACCTCGACGGCCTCGTGTGCTCGAACGACTCGGTGGCCCTCGGCGCCCTCGCTGCCCTGCAGGCGCGGGGGCGACGGGTGCCGGCCGACGTCGCGGTGGTGGGGATCGACGACATCCGCGCCGCGCGCTTCGCGGTCCCCGCGCTCACGACGATCGCCCCCGACCACGAGAAGCTCGTCGATGCCGCGTTCACCGAGCTGGAGCGTCAGATCGCCGCCCCGCCCGGAGCCGACCTCCCGGTGCGGCACGTGACCGTCGATGCCCGGCTCGTCCGTCGGGCGAGCACGGCTCGATGACCGTCGCGGACTCAGTCCGCCAGGGCCGTGGCGAGCGCCCGCTCGTCGCCGGCGTCGCGCGGTGCGAGGTGCAGGGTTCCGACGTGGGCGTCGAGCGCCTCCCTGGCCGCGTCGTCGAGCCCGTCGTCGGTGATGAGACGGTCGATGTCGCTGAGGTCGGCCACCGTCGTGAGACCGACCACGCCCCAGCGGTCGTGCTCGGCGAGCACCACGACCTCGCGGCCGGCGGCCATGAGCGCGCGGTTCGTCTCGGCCTCGAGCAGGTTCATCGTGGTCATGCCCGCCTGCACGTCGAGGCCGTGCGCGTCGAGGAAGACGAGGTCGCAGTGCAGGTGCTCGAGCGCGCGCACGGCCACGGGGCCGACGAGGGCCTGCGACGGCGTGCGGACGCCCCCGGTGAGCACGACGGTCTGCGTGTAGGGCGCGTCGGCGCGTTCGGGCGGCGAGAAGAGGTCGGACACCGGGAGCGCGTTGGTGACGACCGTGAGCTCGGGGACCTGCACGAGCGCGCGGGCCAGGGCGAGCGCGGTGGCTCCCCCGGAGATGCCGACGGCCATGCCGGGCTCCACGAGCGCGGCGGCCGCGGCGACGATCGCGCGCCGCTCGTCCGAGATCGCGGGAGCCGGGAGCAGCCGCTGCGGGCCGCGCACGCGCACGCCCCCGCGGATGCGCTCGACGGCGCCTTCCTCGGCGAGCTGGTCGATGTCGCGCCGCACCGTCATCTCGCTCACCTGCAGCGTGGCGGCGAGTTCGCCGATGGAGGCCGTACCGCGGTCGCGGGTGAGGGCGAGGATGCGCTCGCGTCGCTCCGTGACCAGCACGCGGTCTCCTTCCGGTGGGGCCTCCAGTCTGCCACGCGCCCCCACGGCCCGCCGCGGTCGACGCACCCCCGCCCGCCCCACTCCCGGAACAGGATCCCCGACGTCGCATGACCCTCCCCGAGCCCTACGCCACCTGGTTCCCCGCTGCCGCGTTCGACGGCCGCTACGGACGCACCGAGGCCGACCTCCGCGCGGTCGCGCCCGCGCCCGCGCCGCCGGGGTTCGCGGAGCGGTGGCGGCGCTGGCGCCGTGAGACCGCCGCGGTGGACGCGGCTCCCGTCGTGCTGTCGTCGGCGGTCGAGCACGGGCGGAGGGTGTCGGTGGTCGAGCACAGCGGCGTCGACGGCGTGCGTCTGCGGGCCTGGGTCGTGGAGCCCCTCGACGGGCGACCGCGGGCCGGCGTCGTCCACAGCCACGGCTACGGCGGCCGCGAGGAGGTCGACCTCGCGCGCGTGCCCGAGGGCCTCGCGGCGATCTTCCCGGTCGCCCGCGGCCTCGGCGCCCTCAACGCCGGGGTGGGCGCACCCGAGTCGACCGCGGAGCACGTGCTCGCCGGCATCGACGACCCGGAGCGCTACGTGCTCGGCCTCTGCGCGCGCGACCTGTGGCTGGCGGCCGACGCCCTGTCCGCCCTCGTCGGGGAGCTGCCGCTGTACTACGTCGGTGAGAGCTTCGGCGGCGGCATCGGTGCGCTGGCGCTGCCCTGGGACGAGCGCTTCGTGGGCGCGACGCTCATCGTGCCGAGCTTCGGGCAGTACGACGAGCGCCTCGCCGTGCGGTGCCTCGGCAGCGGCGAGACCGTGCGGCAGCACGTGCGCCGCCACCCCGACGCGCGGGAGGTGCTGCGCTGGTTCGACTCCTCCACGAGCATCGGCTTCGCGCGCATGCCGGTGCGCGTGGAGGCCGCCCTGTGGGACCAGTACGTGCCGCCGCAGGGACAGTTCGCCGTGGCCGCCGGTGCCCGCGAGGTCGAGCTCGCCGTACTCCCAGCCGGGCACGCCGAGTACCCCGGGTGGGCGGCCGTGACGGCGGCGGCGATCCGCGAGGGCCGGGAACATCTGGAGCGCGTGCTCGCCCGGTGAGCGCCCGGAGATGCCGCAGGCGCGCACGCGGGTCCGCGCACGCGAGCACTGGACGCAACCTGTCATAACAGGTACAGTGAGCTTGTCATTACAGGTTGCGCAGCGCCGCAGCATCCCGTCCGAGGAGCATCGATGCCCGAGTACCAGACCCCGCCGATCCCGCCGATGGCCATCGCCTTCGACGCCGAGAAGCTGACGCTCTCCCCCGAGGGCCCCACGCTCACGCGGCGGATGTCCGACCTCGAGGGCCTGTTCCGGGATCACGACGCCTGGGCCGCCTCCGCATCGGGCGACGACCCGGTGGTCTACACCGTCGTCAGCTCCCCCGTGCCCGAGGTCGACCGCGAGCTGCCGCAGTCGATCACGACGATCATGCCCGGCGACACGTCGGGCGAGCTGTGGATGACGAAGGGCCACCAGCACCCCGACCACCAGGGCGAGATCTACCTGGCGCTGAAGGGCCGCGGCGGACTGCTCATGTTCGACGGCGAGCGCACCGAGTGGCTCGACATGCTCCCCGGCACCATCGGCTACATCCCCCCGGGCTGGGCGCACCGCTCGGTCAACACCGGCGACGAGCCCTACGCCTTCCTCGCCGTCTACCCGGGCGGCGCGGGGCACGACTACGGGTGGGTGCTGGAGCACGGCATGGGCTCGCGCGCCTACCGTGCGGAGTCCGGCGTCGACCTGCGCCCGTACGCGGAATAGGCTCCGGCCATGCTGATCGCGCACGACCTCGGCACCACCGGCAACAAGGCCTCGCTGCACCATGACGACGGCCGCCTGATCGCCGCGGTCACGGTGCCGTATCCCGCGCACTTCGCCGCGGGCGGGATCGCCGAGCAGAACCCCGACGACTGGTGGAACGCGGTCGTCGCCGCCACCCGCGACCTGCTCGCACGCACGGCCACCGCGCCCTCCGACGTCGCGGGGCTCGTGGTGAGCGGGCAGATGATGGGCGCCGTGCTGCTCGACGGCGACGGCGAGCCCGCGCGTCCCGCCATCATCTGGGCCGACACCCGCGCCGGGGCGCAGCAGCGCGAGCTCGAGGCCGCGCTCGGCGCCGAGCGGGCGTACGGCATCCTCGGTCACCGCCTGAACCCCACCTACTCGGTCGAGAAGATCATGTGGGTGCGCGACAACGAGCCCGACGTGTGGGCGCGCGTGCGCCGGGTGTGCGTCGCGAAGGACTTCATCGTGCTGCGGCTCACCGGGCGCCTGGCCACCGACCGCTCCGACGCCTCGGGCATGAACGCCTACGACCAGGCCGCCGGCACGTGGTCGAGCGAGGTGCTGGCAGCCGCTCGGCTCGACCCGGCCCTGTTCCCCGAGATCCTGGAGTCGACGCAGATCGCAGGTCCCCTCACCCCCGCGGCGGCCGAGGCCCTCGGCCTGCACACCGGCGTGCGCGTGGTGATGGGCGGCGGCGACGGACCCCTGGCCGCGGTCGGCTCCGGCGTCGTGGCCCCCGAGGACGGCGCCTATGTCTGCCTGGGCACCTCGTCGTGGATCTCGTTCGCGGCGGATGCCCCGCTGCACGACCCGGCCATGCGCACCTTCACGTTCGACAACGTCGTGCCCGGCTCGTTCGTCCCGACGGCCACCATGCAGGCGGGCGGCGCGTCGGTGCAGTGGATCGCGGAGGCGCTGTCGCCCGATCCCGCGCACCCCGAGACCGGGCGCCTGACCGCCGAGGCCTCGGCCGACGTCGACACCGACGACCTCTACTTCCTCCCCTATCTGCTCGGCGAGCGCTCTCCGCTGTGGGATCCGGACGCCCGCGGGGCCTTCGTGGGTCTCGCGCGCCATCACGGCCGGGCGCACCTGGTGCGGGCGGTACTGGAGGGCACCGCGTTCAACCTGCTCACGTGCATCCAGGCGTTCCGGGAGTCGGGCGCCGTGATCGACCGCATCGACGCGGTGGGCGGCGGGGCCCAGAGCGACGTGTACCTCTCCGTGCTCGCGGATGTGTGGGGCGTGCCCGTGCGGCGGCGCACGATCGTGGAAGAGGCGAACAGCCTCGGCGCGGCGGTCACCGGAGCCGTGGGTCTCGGGCTCACCGACTTCTCGGCAGCGCGGGCGCTGAGCGAGGTCACGGCCGAGTTCACGCCCGACCCTGCCCGGCACGCGGTGTACGCCGAACGGCATGCCCGGTTCGCCGACGCCTACACCGCGCTCGCGCCCTGGTTCGCCGGACGGCCGCGCTGATGGGCGTCATCCTCGTCACCAGTCGCTCGTTCTCCGACGGCGACCTCGACCTGGTGGAGCGCGCGGCGCGGGCGGGGCACCGCATCCTCCGCGGGCCCGCGCATCACGACCTCGACGAGCTGCGGTCGCTGCTGCACGGGGCCGACGCGTGGATCGCGGGCACCGGTCCCGTGACCGAGGCGCACCTCGCCGCGGCACCGAAGCTCAAGGTGGTGGCACGCTACGGCGTGGGCACCGAGGCCGTCGATCTCGCGGCGGCCCGGGAGCGCGGCATCCCCGTCACGAACACCCCGGGCGCCAACGCCGACGCGGTCGCCGACCACGCGGTGGGACTCATGCTCGCGGCACTCCGGTTCGTGCCAGACGGCGACCGCCGGGTGCGAGCGGGCGACTGGGGTGTGCGGCGCGGCCGCGAGCTCGGCGCCGCGACCGTGGGCATCGTGGGCTTCGGCCGTATCGGCCAGGGTGTCGCGCGGCGCCTGAGCGGCTTCGGCTCCCGGGTGCTCGCGGCCGACCCGTTCCTTCCCGTCGAGCTCGTGCGGGCGCAGGGCGCGGAGCCGGTCCCGCTCGACGAGCTGTTCCGCGCGGCCGACGTGATCACCCTGCACGCGCCGGGCGGACAGCGGCTGGTCGACGCCGAGCGCCTCGCGGACATGCGCCGCGGCACGGTGCTGGTGAACACGGCCCGCGGCGACCTGGTCGACGAACAGGCGGTGGCCGAGGCCCTGCGCGACGGCACGCTCGCCGGCTACGCGGCCGACACGCTCGACGGCGACACCGCCGCCCACGACAGCCCGCTGCTCGCGGCCGATCTCGTCGACCGCGTGATCGTCACCCCCCACCTCGGCGCGCAGACCACCCAGGCCGTCGACAACATGGGCTCCCTGTCGCTCGACGACGTGATCGCCGTGCTGCGCGGCGCCGAGCCCGCCCACCCCGTGCCCGTTCCCCAGGAGATGCGATGACCACCACCGCCGACACCGCCGCACCCGCCGCGGACACCGCCACCGCCGACTACATGGGGTTCGTGGGCGTGACCACCGCGTCCTCCTCGATCATGAAGGTGTTCCCGCTCTGGGCCGACATCCTCGACCTCCCGACCCGCAGGCTCGTGGGCCACGACCTGCCGATGGACGCCGACCCCGCGCAGTACCGCGCGATGGTGGAGCAGATCCGCGACGACCCCCACCACCGGGGCGCCCTGGTGACCACGCACAAGATGAACGTGTACGCGGCGGCGTCCGACCTGTTCGACGAGCTCGACCCGTTCGCGGTGTCGTGCTCCGAGATCTCCAGCATCGCCAAGCGGGGCTCGCGCCTGTCGGGCCGCGCGAAGGATCCGATCACGGTCGACCTCGCCCTGAACGACTTCCTGCCCGCCGACCACTTCGCCCGCACCGGGGCGGAGGTCGTCATCCTGGGTGCGGGCGGCTCGGGCACCGCGCTCAGCTGGGCCCTCGCGGAGCGCACCGACGCCCCCGCCCGCATCACGGTGACCGCGCGAACGCAGGACAAGCTCGACCACCTGCGCGAGGTGCACCGCCAGCACGGCACCGCCGACGACCTGCTGCGCTACGTGGTGACGGAGACGCCGGAGGAGGCCGATGCGCTGGTGGCGGCGGCGCCCGCGGGTTCCGTGATCGCGAACGCCACGGGGCTCGGCAAGGACCGTCCCGGCTCGCCGCTCAGCGACGCGGTCGTGTTCCCCGCGGGCGCGTACGCGTGGGAGTTCAACTACCGCGGGTCGCTGGAGTTCCTGCACCAGGCCGAGGCGCAGCGCGCGTCGCGCGACCTGCACGTGGTCGACGGCTGGCGCTACTTCATCCACGGCTGGTCGCAGGTGGTGGCCGACGTGTTCGAGCTGGAGCTGACGCCCGAGACCGTGGAGCGGCTGGCCGCGGCAGCGGAGTCGGTGCGCTGATGCCCGTCGTGCGCACGGTGCTCGGCGACGTCGACGCGTCGGAGCTCGGGCGCGTGAACTACCACGAGCACCTGTTCCAGGTGTCGCCGCTGCTGCCGGGCGACGAGCTCGACGACGAGCAGGCGTCGGGCGACGAGGCGGCGGCGCTGCAGACGAGCGGCTTCGACGCGATGGTCGACGCCACGCCGTTCGGGCTCGCCCGGAACCCGGAGGCCGTGGCCCGCATCAGCGCGGCGACCGGACTGGGCATCGTCGCGACCACGGGGCGGCACCGCGAAGCCCACTACGGCGACGACCACCCGATGCAGGTGTGGGACGCGGAGCGGCTGTCCGCACTGTTCGTGGCGGACCTCACCCGCGGCATGCCCGCCTCCGACGACGCGGTGTTCGCCGCACCCGACGTGCCCGTCGCGACCTCGCCCGCGGGCGCCCCGGTGCGCGCGGGGATGCTCAAGGCGGGCATCGAATATTGGCGCATCAGCCCGTTCGAGCGCACGACCCTCGGCGCGGTGGCGGCCGCGCACCGCGAGACCGGTGCCCCCGTCATGGTGCACCTGGAGTTCTGCACGGCGGCGCACGAGGTGCTCGATCTGCTCGCGGCTGAGGGCGTGGCGAGCGATCGGGTGGTGCTCGCCCACGCCGACCGCGACCCCGACCCCGGACTTCACGTGTCGCTCGCGGAGCGCGGCGCCCACCTCGGCTACGACGGCTTCGCCCGTCCGCGCACCCGATCCGACGCGGAGCTGCTGGCCCTGACCGCCGCCGTGGTGGAACGCGGCGCGGGCGACCGCATCGTGCTCGGCGGCGACGTCGCCCGGCGCACGCGGTACATCGCCTACGGCGGGATGCCCGGGCTCGCCTACCTCGGCGACCGGTACCTGCCGCGACTGCGCGACGCGGTCGGCGATGCGGCCGTGCAGCGTATGCTCGTGCACACGCCCGCACGACTGCTCACCCTCGACCACTGAGACCGCGCCGCCCGACGCCGTCTCGTCGCCTCCACCCGAGGAGCCCCCATGACCGAACCCACCATCCTGCACGCCGTCTTCACCGCGAAGCCCGGGGCAGCCGACCGGGTCGCCGCACTCCTGCGGGAGTTCGCCGAGATCGTCCGCGCCGAGGAGGGCAACGTGGTGTTCGACGCCACGCGACTCGTCGACGACCCCGACCGCTTCTTCGTATACGAGGTGTACCGCGACGAGGCCGCGTTCCAGGAGCACCTCGCGGCGTCCGCCGGGGTCCCGTTCAACGCCGCGCTGCAGGAGCTGATCGTCGAGCCGGCCTCGATCCTCACCTTCCTCCGCCGCGTCTGACCCCCTGTCCGAGGTGCGCGCGCGGGCTCCTGTGGACAACCCGGACCGACGCGCCGGCGTTGCACGTACCGTGGCCCGGTGACTCGTCCCCACTCCCTTTCGACGCGCTCCCTCGCCGCCCTCGCCGTCTCCCTCGTCCTGCTCACCGGCTGCACTGCCGATCCGAAACCCTCCCCGTCTCCGACGCCGACCCCGCTGTTCGCCTCGAAGAAGGACGCCTTCGCCGCCGCCGAGGCCACGTATCGCGCCTACAACGACGCCCTGAACCTCGTGGACTTTGCGGACCCACACACTTTTGAGGCCGTCTTTGAGAGAACGACGGGCGACTTCCAAGCAGTGGATCGCAAGAACCTCTCCGTGATGCACGCCGAGGAACTGACAGTCTCGGGCGCGAATACCGTCGTGGCATTTCACCCCCTTCGAACGACGGCCACATACGACGAGGTCCGCGCCCGCATCTGTGTCGACGTCAGCTCGGTCCAGATCGTCGATGCACGCGGAGCGTCCAGAGTGGCGCAGGATCGAGCGCCGATCTATGTGGCAGATGTGACGTTCGTCTGGTCCGACGACGCATATCTGATCTCCCGCGCATCGAAGGCAGATGACTCGTCATGCGGCTGATCGCCTCCGTCGCCTTGGCCTGTTGCCTGCTTGCTTCAGCGTCGGATCACGACGACGGCGAATCAACCGCGGGCACGTCGTTCATGGCAGGCGCAGAGGGACGACAGCTCACCGTCACCGCGACGCAGACCACCCCCGCACCGCGTGGCACCACCGCTCCCCGCGGTCGGAAGAACGGCAGCGCCGCGCCGAAGCCGGCCGACCCGTGCGCCGCCGTGCAGTACCCGTACAAGGCTTCGTGCGGGATCTACGGTGTCCGTGTCACCAGCGCCGACGGCGACCCGCTCACCATCTCGGATCTCGCCCGGTTCGCTCCCGAACCGGTCGCCACGGCGGCCGAGCCGGGTGGGGTCGGGGTCGCCGGGCTTCCGACGAACTTCGTCACCGCCGCGACCGCGCACACGCAGCAGGGCACCATCCTCGACCTGGCCGTCACGGTGCGCTTCACCCCCGTCGCGTTCGACACCACGTTCGGCGACGGCACCAGCGCCACCACCGCCACCGGGGGCCGCACCTGGGCCACCGCCCACCAGCCGCAGTTCACCCCGACTCCGACGAGCCACGTCTACCGCGACCGCGGCACCTACACCGCCGTCACCACGGTCCGCTACACGGCAGAGGTCGACCTGGGCAACGGCTGGTTCCCCGTCGCGGGAGAGCTCTCGGTCGCCGGGCCCGCCCAGAGCATCCGCATCTACGAGGCCACGTCCGCTCTCGTCCGCTACACCTGCGACGAGCAGCCCACCGCAGCCGGCTGCTGACTCCCGTCCGTCGCCGTCGCACGGAGCGTCGAAGGAGACCGCCGGGATGTCCTTCGACCTCCGCTGGGCGGTTCGACTCGGCAACGGGCACCTGCGCGAGGATCAACAACACGGCTGCAATCCCTTCAGCTCGGCAGTCGCGGGTCCCGGAGCGATGCGATCGCCTGGACCAGGCTCTCGTGGATGTAGTCCAACTCCGGCGATGTGAAACTCGACCAGTCCTCGGCGGTGTCGGCGCCATCCGTGGACCAGGCCTCGTCTTCACCGCTCGTGTCGTCGGTCTGCTCCTGGGCGGCGTGCCGGTAGACCCACCAGAGGTTGCCCGAGGGGTCGACGAACCGCGCGAGCGTGTCACCGAAGAAGTCGGTCGGTGTGGTCACGACGCGGGCGCCGAGGGCGACGGCCCGCGCCAGCGTCGCCTCCACGTCGACGACGTACACCTGGAGGAACCCGGGGGTGAACGGCCAGTCCGGCTTGCGGTCGGCGACCGTGATCATCGAGTCCCCGATGCGCAGCTCGGAATGCAGGATCAGGCCGTCGGTGTCGAGCGTTCGCGCCTGGGGCACATCCGAGGCGTCGAAGACCTCGATCACGAAATCGATGATGCGGGCGGCATCGTCGGTCATGAGGAAGGGGTTGACGGTGTTCGACCCGGCAGGAACGGGAGCAGGTGTGGGCATGGTGCATCCTTTCGTTCCGCACAGGATGCCGTGCACCGCGGTCAGATCCTGTCCTGATGATCCTCCCGTCCCGGAAACACGAAGCCCCCCGCCGCAAGGCGAGGGGCTCCGTGGTTCAGCGGGGTGTCACTCGTAGAGCACCGCGGCGATCTTGTCGTCGTCGATGTTGTTCTTGTCGTACCAGTAGGAACCGGTGTCGTAGAACTCCTCGACGTCGTCGCCGTTCGCGGCGTCGTATGCGGCCTGCACGACCTGCGCGCCGATGCCGATCGGGTCCTGCGTGATGGCGCCGGCCATGGTGCCGTCCTTGATCGCGTTGATCTGCGCGGCGCCGGAGTCGAAGCCGACGATGGTGATCTTGCCCTTCTCCAGGCCCAGTTCGTTGACGGCGTTCACGACACCGATCGCGGAGCCCTCGTTGGTGCCGTAGATGCCCTTGAGGTCGGGGTGGGCGGCGATCAGCGTCTTGGCGATGTCGGCCGACTTGAGGTGGTCGCCGTCACCGTACTGGATGTCGACGATCTCGATGTCGGGGTAGTCCGACTCGATCTTCTCGACGAAGCCGTCGCGACGCTCGACACCGGTCGAGTTGATCTGCGAGTGGCCGACGATCGCGACCTGCCCCTCGCCGCCGATCAGCTCGGCCATGTGCTCGGCCGCGAGCGCACCGGCGACCTTGCTGTCGGTCGCGGAGAGGCTCAGGCCCACGTCGCCGTCGCACGGGGCGTCGAAGTAGACCACCGGGATGTCCTTCGACTTCGCCTGCTCGAGCGGGGCGACGCACGCCTCGGGGTCGAGCGCGGCGTAGGCGATGGCGTCGGGGTTCTTGTCGATCGCGGCGGTCAGCATCTCGAGCTGCTGCGCGATCTCGGTCTCCGCGGCGGGGCCCTCGAACGTGATCTTCACGCCGAGCTCCTCGGCCTTCTGCTCCGCACCCTTCTTCACGGCCTGCCAGAACTGGTGCTGGAAGCCCTTCGAGACGAGCGCGATGTACATCTCGCCGTCGCCGCTGCCGCTGCCGCTGCCGGAGCCTTCCTCGATGACGTCGCCGCCACCGCCGGCACAGCCGGCGAACACGAGCGCGGAAGCGGCCACGAGGGCTGCGAAGGCGGTCTTCTTCCCGAATTTCATGAAAACTCCATTGTTTGAGTACGAGCCGGATGGTTCTGTGTGATGCCGGCCAGGGCCGGCTGTGGGACATTCCTGGTGCCTGTGCGGAGGGACTCCGCGGATCCGGCCGGGGCCGGGTGGGGCGGCGGCGGGCACGGGTTTCGCCGCCGCCCTGGTCTCAGGTGCGCTGCCGGTTGCGCAGCGAGTCGAGGAAGACCGCCAGCAGCACGACCACGCCGACGACGATGTTCTGCCACTCGGTCTGGATCGACATGATGCGCAGTCCGTTCACGAGCACGCTCATGATCAGCGCGCCGATCACGGTGCCGAGGATCGAGCCGCGTCCGCCGAGGAGCGAGGTGCCGCCGATGATGACGGCCGCGATGGCCTGCAGCTCGTACCCGGTGCCGATCTGCGGCTGGGCGGAGTCGAGGCGCGAGGCGATCACGATGCCCGCGACTCCGGTGAAGGCCCCGGCGAACATGTAGATGAGGATCGTCCAGCGGCGCGTGTTCACACCGGAGAGGCGGGTGGCCTCCTCGTTCGAGCCGATCGCGAAGGTGTAGCGGCCGAGGAGCGTCTTCGACAGCACCAGCCACGCCACGATCGCGAGGGCGGCCGTGATGAGCACGGCGTTCGGGATGCCGGGGATGATCACGCCGAGGGCGATCTTCTTGAAGTCGGGCGCCGAGGTCGAGAAGTAGATCGGCGCGACGTTCGAGATGACGAGGGCGAGGCCGCCGGCGATCATCATCATCGCGAGCGTGGCGATGAACGGGGGAAGGCGGAGGAACGTGATGTTCACACCGTTGATGAGGCCCATCAGCACACCGGTCGCTATGCCGCCGATCACGCCCAGCCAGACGGGGAGGCCGAGGTTGGTGACGATCACGCCGGTCATCACGGCGCACAGGGCCATGCCGGTGCCGATCGACAGGTCGATGCCGCCCGTGATGATGACGAACGTGGTGCCGAGGGCGAGGATGCCGATGACCGCGGTCGACAGCAGCACGGTGGCGATGTTGCTGAAGGTGAAGAAGTTGGGGCTGGCGATCGAGAAGAAGATGACCAGCACGATCAGGGTGCCGAAGGCCAGCGACTGCTGGAACTGGCGCTTCAGGAATCCGCCGATGTCGCGCTTGTCGGTGTTCTCGTTCACGGCCGTCTGGATGATGGTCGTCGTCGACCCTCCGGGCTGCTGTGGGGTGCTCATCAGTCTTCCTCCCCGTGGGCTGCGAGTTGCATGATCTTCTCCTGGCTGGCTTCCTCGTTGCGGAGCGTCCCGGTGATGCGCCCGTTCGCGAACACGGCGATGCGGTTCGCGACGCGCAGGATCTCGGGGAGCTCCGACGAGATGACGATGATGGACTTGCCGCTGTCGGCGAGCTGCTGCATGAGGCGGTAGATCTCCTCCTTCGCGCCGACGTCGATGCCTCGCGTCGGCTCGTCGAAGATGAGGATGTCGCAGTCGCGCATCAGCCACCGGGCGATGACGACCTTCTGCTGGTTCCCTCCGGAGAGCAGCTTGACGACCTGGTTGACCGAGGGGGTCTTCACGCGCAGCTGCTGCACGTACTCCTTGGTGCGGTTCTTGGCCTTGCCGTCGCCCATCCAGCCGATGCCGTTGGCATAGCTGCCGAGCGAGGCGAGCACGGTGTTGAACGTGACGTCCTGTTCGAGCATGAGCCCGAGCAGCTTGCGGTCTTCGGAGAGGTAGCCCACGCCGTGCTTGACCGCGTCGGCGGGCTGGGCGATGCGCGCCTGGCGCCCGCCGATGGTGATGGTGCCGCCGTCGCGGTGGTCGGCGCCGATCACGGCACGGGCGGTCTCGGTGCGTCCCGCGCCCATGAGGCCGGCGAACCCGAGGATCTCGCCCTTGTGCAGCTGGAACGACACGTCTTTCAGGAGGGCCTTCGTCGACAGCCCCTGCACGTCGAGCACGACCGGGTCGTTCAGGTGCTCGCGGGCCTGCGGGCGGGTCCCCTCGTCGATCACGCGGCCGACCATCATCTCGATGATCTTCGGGATCGTGATCTCCGCCTTGTCGAGTGATCCGATGTATGTGCCGTCGCGGAGGACGGTCACGCGGTCGGCGAGGCGCCGCAGCTCGTCCATCCGGTGCGAGATGTAGACGATGCCGGTGCCGCGCGCCTTGAGCTGCTCGATCAGCACGAACAGCGTCTCGACCTCGCTGTCGGTGAGGGCCGAGGTGGGCTCGTCCATGATGAGCACCTTGGCGTTGAACGACAGCGCCTTGGCGATCTCGACCATCTGCTGCTCGGCCACCGTGAGCTCGCCGACGAGCTGTCGCGGGTTGAGGTGGATGCCGAGGCGCTGGAGCAGCTCCGCCGTCTGCGTGTTGAGCTTGCGCTCCGACAGGAACGGGCCGGTCGTGGGCTCGCGGCCGACATAGATGTTCTGGGCGACGGTGAGGTCGGGCATCAGGTTGAGCTCCTGATGGATGATCGTGATGCCGAGCTCCTGCGCCTGCAGCGGGCTGGTGAGCTCGACCTCGCGGCCCTCGAACGTGATGGTGCCCTCGTCCTTGGTGTAGATGCCGGAGAGGATCTTCATCAGCGTGGACTTGCCGGCGCCGTTCTCTCCCACGAGCACGAGCACCTCGCCCTCGCGCACCTCGAGGTGCACATCCTTCAGCGCCTGCACGCCGGGGAATCCCTTGCTGATCCCCTCGACCCTGAGGATGGGTCCACTCATGCGCTCACCTGCTTCCTTGGAGGTCGTCTCGCGATTGGCGGATCATTCCGCCGTAAACATCGGATCAATTCTGCGTCCTGCACCCGGGCTGGTGCAAGTTGTATCTAAATGTATCTAAAGATCATTCGATCGGGAAGACCTGTAATAACATCTTGATCTCGACCGAGGATCCCGTCGCCGCTGACCCGGCTCAGTGCAGCCGGATCGAGTCGACCGCCACGAGCTTGTCGCGGATATAGGCGTTGGCGTGCGCGCCGAGCTCGTCGTTGTCGGTCCAGAGGTTGCGCCAGATGCCCAGCATGCGACTGAGGTCGGGAGCGACCACCGCCGACGAGAACGACTCGAAGACGATCGGCCCGTCGTAGCCGATGCGGCCGAGCGCCTTGAAGAACGTGTCGAAGTCGACCGTGCCGGTGCCCAGATACCCGCGGTGGCTCTCGCCGATGTGCACGTACCGCAGCGCCGGAGCCGCGTCGAGCACCGGGGCGAACATGTCCGACTCCTCGATGTTCATGTGGTACGTGTCCAGGTGCACGCCGAGGTTCGGGCGGTCCACCTCCGCCAGGTACGCCAGGGCCTGCCGCGCGGTGTTGAGCACGTTGGTCTCATAGCGGTTCACCACCTCGAGCGACACCGCGACCCCGCGCTCGGCGGCGTGGTCGGCGACCCGGGCGATCGTGCGACGGCTCGACGCGAGCCCCTCCGGTGTCACCGGGTCCATGTACTTCTGCATGGCGCTGTAGATCACGCCGCAGAAGTGGGTCCCGCCCAGCTCGGCCAGCACGTCGACCGCGCGCAGCAGCAGCGCCTCACCGGCCGCGACCACATCCGGGTCGGAGCTCGTGACGTCGGTCTCCGCGGAGAGCCCGAGGGAGGCACTGACCGCGAGACCGTGCTCGGCGAGGGCGCCCTTCGCCGCCGCGACGTCGAACGTGAACGGGTCCATCAGCGGGAACTCGATCAGGTCGAACCCGGCCTGCTTCGTCTTCTCCACCGCGAGGCGGATGCCGTCGGCGTCGAAGGTTCCGGTCCAGACGAGTCCGTGACAGCCGATGTTCATGAGACCTCTCCCGGCGGGTGTGCGGCACCGTCGCCGTCCGGACTTGGCACGTTCCAATTCCGGGTTCGACACACGTTAGGTCCGACGGCGACGGCCTGTCAAGAACTTTCTTGGCACGTTGCAATCCCTCGGCTAGCCTGGTGTCGCCGCCGGGGTCGCCTCGGCCCGTATCGACGAAGGAGACCGATGCCCGCCAGCGTGAAAGACGTGGCCGCCCTCGCCGGCGTCTCCTCCTCGACGGTCTCCAACTACCTCAACCACCCCCACGTGCTCGGGGAGGGCAGCCGGGAGAAGGTGCGGGCGGCCATCGAGCAGCTGGGCTTCGTACCGAACGAATCGGCGCGGCAACTGCGGGCGGGGTCGAGCAAGGCCCTGGCACTGATCCTCCTCGACGCCTGGCTGCCGTACTTCCACGAGCTGTCCCGCGGTGTCGACGACGTGGCGCGCGAGGGCGGCTGGTCGCTCTTCTTCAGCAACAGCGACCGGGATGCCGACCGCGAGCAGCGCAACATCGACATGTTCGAGGCGCATCGCGTGCAGGGCATCGTCATCTACCCGCTCGGCGACGTGGTGCCGCGCCTGGAGCGACTCGCCGATCGCGGCATCCGCTCCGTCGTGGTCGGGCCGATCCGCGAATCCGCCACCGTCGCCTCCGTGCTGTTCGACGACCGCGCGGGCGGACTGCTCGCCGGCGAGCACCTCGTCGACCTCGGGCGGCGGCGCATCCTCTTCCTGGGCAACCCCGCGGTGACCGAGTCGAACGACCGCCTGGCGGGACTGCGCGACGCCACGGCGGGCACGGGCGCGGAGGTCGAGGTGCGGGAGGTCGGGCACCTCGCCACCGAGGACGGACTGACCGCGGGGGCAGAGATCGTGGCGCAACCCGCGGACGAACGGCCCGACGCGATCTTCGCCGCGAACGACATGGTGGCGCTCGGCGTGCTGACACAGCTGCTGCGGCACGGCATCCGCGTGCCGGAGGACATCGCGCTGGTCGGCTTCGACGACGTGGCCGAGGCGCACCAGAGCGTCGTGCCGCTCACGAGCGTCCGCCAGCCCGGCTACGAGATCGGTCGCGCGGCCGGTGCAGCGCTGCTGGCTCAGCTCGCCGACCCCGCGGCTCCCCCGCCCGCGACCCCGCCGTTCCCCGCCGAGCTCATCATCCGCGAATCCACCCGCGGCCGCTGACCCGCATCACACCGCACGCACCGTGGGCGCCGGATCCGGGTCACACCTCCGGAGAAGGGGCGCGTCCGGCGCCGGTAGCGCGCGGGAGGCCGGGTGTCCCCGCTGTTCCCCTGAGTTGTGAGCCGATCGTCAGGCGGAGGGGTGGCCGACGACGCCCTTGCGGAGCAGCGCGTTGCCGTACTTGCGGGTCTCGCCCGTGCGCACCAGGAGATACGCGTCCTTCGCGACGTCGTAGTACGCGAAGCGCTCCACGAACCGGGTCGTGTCGACCGCCGTGCCCGCCGCGTCCATGAGCTCGCGCTGCACGTCGAGCACCTCGCCGTCGGCCGACGCCATCAGGTCGAGGCCGGGCGCATCGTCGAGGGGCAGCACCGTGCGGATCGCCGCGACGACCTCGGGCGTCGTCGTGCCGGGGAGGTCGACCACCCGGGCGCCCAGCCCCCACGCGGGGAAGTGCGCATCGGCGACGACCACGGCGTCGGAGTGCCCCATGCGGTCGAGGTGCAGCAGCAGTTCGCCGGTCAGCAGCGGGTGGATTCCTTCGAGCACGAGGGCTCCTCTCGGGTCAGGCGGGGATGAGACCCTCGGCGGCGAGGTTCTCCCACAGTGCGGACGGGATCTCCCGCGCAGCGTACTCGGCGTTCTGCGTCAGCTGTGCGGGGCGACTGCCGCCCACGACCACCGAGCGCACCACGTCGGACTGCAGCGGGAACTGGATCGCGGCCGCGGGCAGCGGCACCCCGTGGTCGGCGCACACCGCGGCGATGCGCACCAGCCGGTCCCACAGCTCGTCGGGCAGCTGCCCGTACTCGTAGCGTCCGTCGCGCCGCGGCTCGTTCGACGCGAGCAGCCCGGAGTTGAACACCGAGGCCGCCACGATGCCGGTCGAGGTCTCGCGGCACGCTGGCAGCACGTCGACTGCGGCGGGCTGTTCGAGCAGCGTGTACCGCCCGGCGACCATGACCAGGTCGAGGTCGGCGGCCCGCACCGACGCGGAGAGCGCCTCCGACACCATCGAGCCGATGCCGATCGCGGTCACCTCGCCGTCCGCACGCACCTGCTCCAGCGCGGGGAGGGCCTCCGCCAGCGCGAGGTCGAGGTCGTGGCGCTCGGGGTCGTGCAGGTAGAGCAGGTCGATGCGCTCGATGCCGAGGCGTTCGCGCGACTCATCGAGGCTCGTGCGGATGCCCTCCGCCGAGAAGTCCCACACGCGCTGCAGGGTGTCGGGCACGTGGAAGTCGTTCGCGGTGTCGAGGCCCCCCGCGTGGTCGGGGTTGGGGCGCAGCAGCCGTCCGACCTTGGTGGACAGCACGTACTCGTCGCGGGGCTTCGTGCGCAGGAAGGCTCCGAGACGACGCTCGGACAGCCCGAGCCCGTAGTGCGGCGCGGTGTCGTAGAAGCGGATGCCGCTCTCCCACGCCGCGTCCAGCACGGCCCAGGCCTCGTCGTCGGACAGCTCCCGGAACAGGTTGCCGACGTTCGCGGCACCGTAGCCGAGCGTCGGGACGGTCAGGCGGTCAGGCACCGACATGCGCACCCGTCCAGGTGTACTCGGCAATGCTGTCGGCCTTCATCTCCATGCCGGTACCCGGCGCGGTGGGCGCCATGTACGAGCCGCCCTGGATGTCGGTCGGCACGACGAAGTGCTCGTGCAGGTGGTCGACGAACTCGATCAGCCGGCCCTCGCGCGTGCCCGAGACGGCGACGAAGTCGAACATCGACAGGTGCTGCACGGCCTCGCACAGCCCGACGCCGCCGGCGTGCGGGCAGACCGGCACGTCGAACTTCGCGGCGAGCAGCAGGTTCGCGATGTTCTCGTTGACCCCGGCCACGCGCACGGCGTCGATCTGCATGACGGAGATCGCGTCGGCCTGCAGCAGCTGCTTGAAGATCATGCGGTTCTGCGCGTGCTCGCCGGTGGCGACGCGGATGGGCGCCACCCCGCGGGCGATCTCGGCGTGCCCGAGGATGTCGTCGGGGCTCGTGGGCTCCTCGATCCAGGCGGGGTGGAACTCGGCGAGGGCGTTCACCCACTCGATCGCCTCCGATACCTCCCAGCGCTGGTTGGCGTCGATCGCGATCGGGAAGTCGGGGCCGCACACCTCGCGCGCCTTGCGGAAGCGGCGGATGTCGTCCTGCAGGTCGGCGCCGACCTTGAGCTTGATCTGCGTGAAGCCGTCGGCCATCGCCTCGCGCGCCAGGCGCTCGAGCTTCTCGTCGGAGTAGCCCAGCCACCCCGGGCTCGTCGTGTAGCCGGGGTAGCCGGTGGCGAGCAGCTGCTGCTCCCGCTCGGCGCGACCGGGCTCGGCGGCGCGGAGGATGTCCAGCGCCTCGTCGCGGGTGAGGGCGTTGGTGAGGTAGCGGAAGTCGACCAGGTCGACCAGCTCCTCCGGCGTCATCCGGGCGAGGAGCTGCCACAGCGGCAGGCCCGCGCGCTTGGCCTTGACGTCCCACAGCGCGTTGATCACGGCGCCGATGGCCATGTGCATGACGCCCTTCTCCGGCCCGAGCCAGCGCAGCTGCGAGTCGCCGATGATCTCGCGGAAGGTGCCGCCCATGTCGTCGAGCAGCGGCTCGAGCTCCCGGCCGACCAGGTGCCCCGCGAGGGCGTCGATCGCAGCCACCTGCACGTCGTTGCCCCGTCCGATCGTGAACACGAACGCGTGCCCCTCGATGTCGTCCTCCGAATCCGTGCGCACGATGACGTACGCGGCGGAGTAGTCGGGGTCGGGGTTCATCGCGTCCGACCCGTCCAGGCTCAGGGACGTGGGGAAGCGGATGTCGGTGGTGTCGAGGGCGACGATACGGCTCACGGGATTCCTCTCCATGCACGGGACTTCTTCCGTGCGGATCCCTTGGAGTGTAAACATCCGATGTCTATACTGTCAACGAGACCGGCCGCCGCAGAGCGGCTTCCCGAACGATCAGGAGAATCATGAAGTTCGCGCGGCTCGGCACCCCTGGGGCGGAGATCCCCGTCCTCGTGGAGGGTGACCGCTACCTCGACCTCCGCCCACTGACATCCGATGTCAACGGCGACTTCCTCGCCGGAGACGTCGCCGCCCGCGTCGCCGCCGCGCGCGACGCCGGAGAGCTCCCCGAGCTGCCCGACGCCGCGGGGATGCGCGTCGGCGCCCCCATCGCCCGCCCCAGCGCGGTCATCTGCATCGGCATGAACTACGCCGCGCACGCGGCCGAGTCCGGCTCCGAGCCGCCGACCATCCCGATCATCTTCCTCAAGACCCCGAACACCGTGGTCGGCCCGAACGACACCGTCACGATTCCGCGCGGCAGCGAGAAGACCGACTGGGAGGTCGAGCTCGGCATCGTGATCGGCGCCCGCGCCGCCTACCTCGACTCCCCCGACGAGGCGATGGCGCACGTCGCCGGCTTCGTCGCCGCGAACGACGTGTCGGAGCGCGACTTCCAGATGGCGGTGTCGGGCGGGCAGTGGTCGAAGGGCAAGATCGCGTTCGGCTTCAACCCCACCGGACCGTGGCTGGTCACGCCCGACGAGGTGGACCACCGGGCCCTCGGCCTCCGCAGCTTCGTCAACGGCGAGCCGCGGCAGGACTCGAACACGAGCGACATGATCTTCCCCGTCGAGCAGATCGTGCACCACCTGTCGCAGTACGTGACGCTGGAGCCCGGCGACCTGATCCTCACCGGCACCCCGCAGGGCGTGGCCCTGTCGGGCAAGTACCCCTACCTCGCCCCGGGCGACGTGGTGGAGATCGAGATCGACGGCCTCGGCCGGCAGCGACAGGAGTTCGTGGCATGGGAGGCGCAGAAGTGAGCGGAACGATGGACGGCCTGGTGGCGATCGTCACGGGCGGAGCCTCCGGCATCGGCGCGGCGATCGCCCGCCGGCTGCACGACGACGGCGCCACGATCGCCGTGCTCGACCGCGACACGACGAACGCCGACGAACGCTTCGCCGCGTTCACCGCCGACGTGTCCGACCGCGCGAGCGTCGACGCGGCCGTGGCCGCGGTCGCCGAGCGCTTCGGCCGCATCGACATCGTGGTCAACAACGCCGGCATCGGCGCGCAGGGCGACATCGCCGCGAACGACGACGACGAGTGGGCGCGCGTGCTCTCGATCAACGTGACCGGCATCGCCCGCGTGACCTCGGCCGCACTGCCGTGGCTGCGGAAGTCGCCCGCCGCCGCCGTGTGCAACACCGCGTCGATCGCCTCCACCACCGGCCTCCCGCAGCGCGCGCTCTACTCCGCGTCGAAGGGCGCCGTGTCGGCCCTCACCCGCGCGATGGCCGCCGATCACCTGCGCGAGGGCATCCGCGTCAACGCCGTGAACCCCGGCACCGCCGACACCCCCTGGGTGGGGCGGCTGCTCGACTCCGCCGCCGACCCCGAGGCCGAGCGCGCCGCCCTCGAAGCACGACAGCCCCACGGACGGCTCGTCAGCCCGGACGAGGTCGCCGCGGCCGTCGCCTACCTGGTGGGACCGGGCGCGGGCTCGACCACGGGCACGTTCCTCGAGGTGGACGGCGGGATGGCGCAGCTGCGGCTCCGCCCCGAGTGACCTCGCACCCTCCCCGACGAGAGGGCCCGGCGACTCCCTGAGCCGCCGGGCCCTCTCGCGTCCGGCCTGAGGTCAGAGGCGGAGTCGGTGCGGGATCGAAAACGTGCCGCGCAGGGGCTTCGGGGGTGACATATCGCACGCGCACCGCGCGACGGGATGGGGCGGACGGGGCGGGGGGGTCAGAGGCGGTAGAACGCGGCGGCGGTGTCGTGGAAGAGGGCGGCCCGGTCGATGCCGCGGGAGTCCGCCCACGTCGAGACCGCGTCGGCCCAGCGGCTGCGGGCGGTCGGCTGATACGTCGACGGGGCGTCCGAGGCGGCGTCCGTGCGGGCCGGGCCGACCGCGGAGACCGGCCAGTCGGTACCCCACATCAGGCGCTCCGGCCCGAAGACGTCGGCCGCGGTGTCCAGGAACGGCTCGAGCTGCGCGAGGCTCCAGTCACCACCCGCCTCCGCCGGAAGACCCGACACCTTGCAGTACACCTGCGGGTGGCGTGCGAGCTCGGCGAGGTCGCGCTCCCACTCCGCGGTCGGGGCCAGCGGAGCGTGCGCGGTGCCGACCGCGGGCTTGCCGAGGTGATCCAGCACCATGCGCAGCTCGGGGATCGCGGCGGACAGCCGCGCGACGTCGGGCAGCTGCCACGACCGCACGCACGCGTCGAACGCCCAGCCGTGGGCCGCGACCTCTCGCGCGCCCGTCACGAACGCGGACGACAGCGCCACCGCATCCGGCTCGTCCTGCAGGATGTGCCGCACGCCCACCACCAGCGGCTCCGCCGTGAGGCTCTCCAGGTGCACGGTCGTGTCGGTGCCGCGGTCGAGTCGGGCACCCGCGACGATGCCGACCACCCCGAGCCGCTCGGCCTGTCCCGCGACCCACCGCACCTCGTCGAGCTCGTCGTCGACCGCGGTGCCCGCCTGCACGAAGATCGCGCGCTCCTCGGTCGACCCGTCGATGCGGGCGCTCTCGATCTCCTCCGCGGCGAACCGCCCGGCGAGGGGCCCCTCCAGCCACGAGTAGGTCAGAACCTCCGGGTCCCACAGGTGCAGGTGCGAGTCGAGGGTGCGCATGCCCCCATCCTGCCGTAGACATCCGATCACTGTGCAAGGATGACGCCATGGCTGTCACTGACGAGGCGATCGAGAAGATCAAGGCGATGATCGTGTCGGGCGAACTGGCGCCCGGCGATCGCCTGCCCCCGGAGAAGGAGCTGTCCGAACGACTCGGGCTCTCGCGCAACTCGATGCGCGAGGCGGTCAAGGCGCTCGAGGTGATCCGCGTGCTCGACGTGCGCCGCGGCGACGGCACCTACGTCACGAGCCTGGAGCCGCATCTGCTGCTCGAAGCGATCGCGTTCGTGGTCGACATGCACGACGACGACTCGATGCTGGAGATGTTCGCGGTGCGGCGGATGCTCGAGTCGCAGGCGACCGGGCTCGCCGCGACGCTCGGCAGCGAGGAGGCGATCGCGGCCGTGCAGGAGGAGGTCGCCGGCATCGACGCCGGCGTGAGCATCGAGGAGCTCGTCGACCACGACATCCGCTTCCACCGCGACATCGTGGCGATGGCGGGCAACGCCTATCTGGCCAGCCTGATCGAGCACCTGAGCAGCCAGACCGTGCGGGCTCGCGTGTGGCGAGGGCTCACCGAGGGCGGCGCGGTCGAGCGCACGCTGTCGGAGCACCGCGCGATCGCCGACGCCATCGCCCAGCGCGACTCCGCTCTCGCCACGTCGCTCGCCACGGCCCACATCGCGGGCGTGGAGCGCTGGCTGCGGCAGGCCGCGACCGCCTGAGCCGCACCGCGACGGAGCGAGCGGGGCGGGTCAGGCTCCCAGGCGCACCATGGCCGCGTCGAACTCGGCGGCGGAGGTGTCGCTGACCGGGTTGGACAGCACCTGGTCGAGCACGTCGGGGGCGGCGGTGAAGTAGGGCACGCCGGCGCGTCGGAGGCCGACCAGATCCTCCGCCGACCGCAGCGACGCGGCGAGCACGTTCGAGTCAGTCCCCGCGCACATCTCCTGCATCCGCGCGATCACGACCTCGCCGTCGACGCCCGCGTCGCGCATCCGGCCGAGGTAGGGCGCGAGGTACCGGGCGCCGATCGCGGCGCCCGCGAGGGCCTGTGCCACGGAGTACACGGCCGTGACGAGCACGGTCGCCCCGTCGCGCACGAGGGCGGACGCGGCCGCGAAGCCGTCGGGCGTGGCGGGGACCTTCACCGCGACCCGGTCGCCCAGCGCCCGGATGCCCTCGGCGTTGCGCAGGAAGGAGGCGGTGTCGCCACCCCAGGTCTGGAAGAACACCTCGCGGGCACCCTCCTCGACCCATCGGGCGTAGAGGTCGGGGATCTCCGCGGCGGTGCGGCCGCCCCGTTCGAGGATCGTGGGGTTGGTGGTGACCCCGTAGACCACGCCCGCGGCGAGCAGCCGGGAGACGCGGTCGACGTCGGCGCTGTCGACGTACAGGCGGGGCGCGATCGGGGTCATCGGGGTCTCCTCGCGGGAACCTGTCGTTACAGGTTCGGTTTCGGCTAATGTAATGACAGCTCCGAGCCTAGTCAACGCCACCGGAGCGCCCGCGCTGTCGAGGAGGATCAGGAGCGAGATGACACCCGCACACCCCGGCGACCGCACCGGCGTCGTCATCGTCGGCAGCGTCACGGCCGACGTCACCACCTTCTCCGGTCGGCTGCCGGCCCGCGGCGAGACCATCCTGGGCGACGAGTTCACGCTCATGCTCGGCGGCAAGGGGGCGAACCAGGCGGTCGCGGCCGGACGCTCCGGTGCACGCACGAGCTTCGTCGGCTGCGTGGGAGACGACCTGTTCCACGACCTCGTGGTGGACGGGCTCACGGCCGCCGGTGTCGACCTCACCCACCTGCGCACGGTCCCCGGCCCCACGGGCATCGCGCACATCCGCGTCGACGCGTCGGCGCAGAACGACATCGTGATGGTGCCGCTCGCGAACGCCGCGCTCAGCACCGCGCAGATCGACGAGGCGCTCACCGCCCTCGCCCCCACCACGTCCGTCCTGCTGACCCAGCTGGAGACGCCGTCGGCGCTGACCGCCCACATCACGGCCCGCGGCCGGGAGCACGGCATGACCGTGATCCTCGACCCCGCCCCCGCCGCGGAGCTCCCGCCCGCCCTCTGGCGCAGCATCGACATCGTCACGCCCAACGAGACCGAGGCGTCGCTCATCAGCGGCATCGAGGTGACCGACGCGGCGTCGGCCGAGCGCGCGGGCCGCTGGTTCCTCGCCCAGGGCGTGGGCGCCGCGGTCGTCACGCTCGCCGGACAGGGGTCGTGCGTGGTCACCGCGGAGGGCGCGACGGTCGTCCCGCCGTTCCCCGTCGAGGCCGTCGACACCACGGCCGCGGGCGACGCCTACGCGGGCTACCTCGGTGCCGCCCTCGCGAGCGGCAGCACCCTCACCGACGCCGTGCGCCTGGCGACCGCCGCCGGCGCCCTCGCCGTCACGAAGCAGGGCGCGTCGCCGAGCCTTCCGCACCGCGCCGAGGTCGACGCGTTCCTCACCGAGCGCGAGACCGCCCCCGTCGCGAACTGACCAGCCAGGAGCACCGATGCGCAAGACGTCCACCACGATCAACCCCGCCCTGTCCCGGGTGATCAGCGAGACCGGCCACACCGACACGATCGTCGTGACCGACGCCGGCCTTCCCATCCCCCCGGGGTCGGAGCGCATCGACCTGGCCTACCGCCCGGGCGCCCCCGCCTTCCTCGACGTGCTCGACACCGTGCTCGCCGAGCTCGTGGTGGAGGGCGCCACGGTATCCGCGGAGGTCGCGGAGAAGAGCCCGGAGGTGCTGGATGCTCTGCGCGAGCGCTTCGCCGGGATGGGCTTCGAGATCGAGCTGGTGCCGCACGTCGAGTTCAAGCAGCGCACCCGCACGGCACGGGCGTTCGTGCGCTCCGGCGAGTTCACCCCGTATGCGAACGTGATCCTGCACGCGGGGGTGGCGTACTGATGACCGCCGTCGAGGACGCGATCGACCGCCACTCCGCCGCCCCCATGTACGACCAGCTGCGGCAGCTGATCATCGACGGCATCGCCCGCGACGGCCTGCAGCCCGGCGACCCGCTGCCCGGCGAGCACCGCCTGTGCGAGCGCTACGGCATCTCGCGCACGGTCGTGCGCCAAGCGCTCGCGCAGCTCGAGCACGAGGGGCTGGTCGAGCGGGTGAAGGGCAAGGGCACGTTCGTCTCCCGCCCGCGCACGAGCGAGAGCCTGGTGCACACCCTCGTCGGCCTGTACGACGACGTGGAGCGTCGCGGCGGGCACGTGCACAGCGACGTGCTGCGGCACGAGCAGACCGTGGCCGACGAGGAGGTCGCGCTGGCGCTGGAAGTGCCGGTCGGGTCGCCCGTGGTGGCGCTCGAGCGGCTGCGGCACGTCGACGGGGAGCCCTGGTCGCTGTCGACCACCTGGATGCCCGAGGCCGTCGGCGGGGTCACGCTCGGCGCCGACCTGACCGAGGGGTCGCTGTACCGGCTGCTGGCGATGCACGGCATCGTGGCGACGCACGGCGTGCGCTCCGCGGAGGCGACCGTCGCCACGCACGAGCAGGCGCAGCACCTGGGCGTCAGCGCCGGCTCGGCCCTGCTCCGGCTGCGCAGCGTCAGCCGCAGCGAGGACGGCACGCCCATCGAGTACTTCATCGCCTACCACCGCGGCGACCGTTCGCGCTTCGAGTTCCAGTTGCAGCAGGAGCAGTCGCAGGCGTCGCTGCTGCACGTCGACGGCGACGGCGGGGCCTCGCCCGCGGGTACCGTCGGCTGAGGGCAGCCCCACTACGCTCGAAGACATGAGCGACTGGACCAGCACCGCGATCGCCCTGCTGGAAGCCGACGCGAACCGCAGCGCGGACACGCACCTGCACCTGTTCCCGCTGCCGGCCGAGTGGGGCATCGACCTGTACCTGAAGGACGAGTCGGTGCACCCGACGGGCTCGCTCAAGCACCGGCTGGCGCGGTCGCTGCTGCTGTACGGGCTGGTGAACGGGCGCATCCGCGAGGACACGACGCTGGTGGAGTCGTCGAGCGGGTCGACCGCCGTGTCCGAGGCGTACTTCGCGCGGATGCTCGGTCTGCCGTTCATCACCGTGGTACCCCGGTCGACCGTGCAGGAGAAGATCGACCTGATCGAGTTCTACGGCGGGACCTGTCACTTCGTGGACCGCGCGGAGGACATGTCGCCGGAGGCCCAGCGCCTGGCGTCGGTGTGCGGCGGCCACTACCTCGACCAGTTCACGTTCGCGGAGCGCGCGACCGACTGGCGCGGCAACAACAACATCGCGGAGAGCGTTTTCAGCCAGCTCGCCCAGGAGCGGCATCCGATCCCGCGGTGGATCGTCATGGGTGCGGGCACCGGCGGCACGAGCGCGACCTTCGGCCGCTACGTGCGCTACCGCCGGCACGACACCCGGATCGCGGTGGTCGACCCCGAGGGCTCCGCCTTCTATGACGGATGGGCCGGGACCGTCGACCCGCCCGCCGGGCGCCCGAGCCGCATCGAGGGCATCGGCCGCCCCCGCGTGGAGGCGTCCTTCGTCCCGACCGTGATCGACGAGATGATCCAGGTGCCCGACGCGGGCTCGATCGCCGCGATCCGCCTGCTGCGCGAGCGCACGCTGCACTGGGCGGGCGGCTCCACCGGCACCAACCTCTCCGGTGCGTTCCAGCTCATCGCCCGCATGCGTGCCGCGGGCGAGACCGGCAGCGTCGTGACCCTCATCTGCGACAGCGGCGTGCGCTACGCCAACACCTACTACTCCGACGAGTGGGTCGCGCAGCAGGGGTGGGACCTCGCCCCGCACCGCGCCCGCCTGGAGCACTTCCTCGCGACCGGGGTCTGGGCGGACTGACGCTCGCGGTGCCGGGTCAGCCGAGATCGCCGGAGCCGTAGGGTCGCACCGGCTGCTGCTTCTGGAACTCGTATTCCCCGCCCTGGCGCCCGCCGAACGGACGACCGTGGTCGGCGAACTCCTCCCGGTAGTAGGCGAGGCGCCACGTGCCCAGCTCGATCCGCGAGCCCGTGCGGAGGATGCGCGCGCCGTCCGAGCTGTGCGGCAGGTTCGGCCACCCGCCGCCGGTGGGGGCGTGCGGGTACAGCACGTACTCGTCGTCCTCGTTGTGCCTGATCTCGGCGTGCACCGCTTCGAGTCCGTCGAGCCGCAGATCGGCGTCGGGACTCGAGCCGATCACGGTCCGGTCGGGCAGCAGGTCGAACTCGCGCGGACGGCTGCGGTCCCAGTCGCCCGAGCCGACCGAGAAGATCAGGCGCGGGCGTCCCGAGCCGGGCAGGTAGTGCGTCGTGGTCACGCGACGGCGGACGTGGCGCACCACGGTGGGCACGAGCGGGAACAGCGTGCCGGGCGGGATGGAGAGCAGCGAGCCGCCGCCGCGGTCGCGGTCGCGGCGCTGCAGTTCCGTCAGCAGCGTGGTGAGGTGGCCGAGCCGGATGTGCGGTGATCCCGCGACCGCGCGACCCACGGGTCCCGACCGCACGTCGCCGAACTCCACCAGGGTGCCGCGCGGTCCCTCCACCCGCACCCGGATGCCGCGGCGCGCGAGGCCGTCCGCGACGGGGGCGAGCTGCGCGAGGTCGCGGCGACCCATGCCGCCGAGGGTGGACGTGTCCGCGATCGTGACGACGACCTCGCGTCCCGCCGCGTGCACGGTGAACCGCGTGGGGGTGTCGTCGTCCGGGCCGCGGTGCTCGACCTCCAGGTCGATGTCGAGGCGGATCATGGTCGTATCCGCTCAGGCGGCGTGCGGTCCGTCGGTGGCGCGGTCGCTCGTGGTCACCCGCAGGGTGCCGTTGAACTTCCAGGTGGCGCGGGGCGCGTCGGGGCCGATGTCGCGCGGCACCTCGACGGTCATGTCCTCGAAGGTGTAGTTCACCGCCGCTCCTCGGCCGGTCAGGTACGCCCACATCTCCCGGCCGAGATCGGTCCAGTCGGTGATGGAGGCGCCGGTCGGGCCGGTGGAAGACGAGAACAGTTCGGCGGGGTGGTTCGTGTCGCTCATGGCGTGCTCCTTTGCCGGGTCCGGGTGTGTGGATGCGATTATGCGCGCGGTCCCGATCGATGTCCATCAGTTTCTGGGCACCGTCTAAAAAAGCACCACCGGGACCGGAGAGTGCCGACAAGATCGGGTTCGGGTGCATCCGCCGACCGCCCTCACCCGGAATAAGGGGGCAATGGGTGGCGACCGCCGCCCCTGTTCAAGGAGGAGCATCGTGCGAAGAATCACCACAGCCGGCCTCGTCGTCGGACTACTGGCCGCAGCGGCCCTGGCCACGCCCGCGACCGCCGCGACCACCGGCAGCGCCCAGCTCTCGGTGCTGCACGCCATCCCGAACACCCCGGTCGACGTGTACGTCAACGGCGAGCGCACCATCGACGACTTCCAGCCCGGCTCACTGGCCGGTCCGCTGGAACTCCCCGCCGGCAGCTACGAGGTCGCGCTGACGGCGCCGGACGCGGCCGACGCGAGTGCGCCCGTGCTCGGCCCGGCGACGCTGACCCTCACGGCCGGTGCCAACTACACCGCCGTCGCGCACCTCACCGAGGCGGGCGACCCCGGGCTGAACCTCTTCACGAACGACACGTCCCCCACCGCACCCGGCCAGGGGCGGCTCACGGTCCGTCACGTCGCGGCCGCGCCCGCCGTCGACATCCTCGCCGGCGGCTCACCGGTGGTCGAGGACCTGACCAACCCGAACGAGGCGACGCTGAACCTGCCCGCCGGGAACGTCTCGGCCGCCGTCGCCCTCGCCGGCACCACCGACCCCGTGCTCGGCCCGCAGGACGTGGCGGTGCAGGACGGCGTGCTCACGATCCTGTACGCGTGGGGCAGCGCCGAGGAGGGCACCCTCGCCATCGCCGCACAGACGGTCTCGGGACTGCACACCAACCCCGGCGGCGTGCCCTCCGGCACCGCGGGCTACGCGGCGCAGCGGGACGCCGACACCGCCATCGTCCTGGCGACGGCACTGATCGGCCTGGCGATGATCGCGGCCGCGGGTGCGACCGTCGCCGTGCGTCGTCAGCGGATCGCGCGCCGATGAGACCGGGGGCGCTGCGCCGCCGCATCCGGCGAGGACTCCTCGCCGGATGCGGTGCCGCGTGCGCGGCGCTCCTGATCGCCTGCACCCCCGTGGGGGCGGGCGAGGTGATGACGTCGGAT
>NZ_JBSHIM010000020.1:0-56341 GCF_053618975.1 Microbacterium sp. NPDC055599
TCTCGTGAGCGGGTGGTGGCACCCCCCAGAAAGAAAAAGAGAACGAAGGATGAGGGCAGACGGCTCCGCCTCCTCCCTTTGGGTGTGGGGAAGTGTCCCCTCCGGTTCCCCCGGCCCCCACCCCTCATGCGTCCCGGCTCAGTGCCGGGGGTCGTTGCAGTTACACGGCAGCGCGCAGCAGTTGCCCGGCGCCACACAGGACATGCATCCTCCACAGGCGATGCAGCCGGAGATATCGATGTTCTCCTCCTCGGTCGCCTCGATCAGCGCGCCGAGCAGCGACTCGAAATCGGCCGCGTCACCGGCGGGCCCCGCGGCCCTGCTCGGGGCCTCGATGTCGACAATGCTCATACCTTCTCACCCCCTTTCCTCCGTTCATCCATGAACGCCCCACGACTCCGGTCCTCGAGGACCAGGTCGCCGAGCGCGTCGGGAGAGATGTAGGCGGATCGCAGCTCCGCGAGCCGTGCGTCGTCGCCGGCGCCGAGCACCCGCTCGGCTAGACGCGCGAAGTCCCCTTCCGTCGCCTCGGGTCCGGTCACGGCGAAGGGCGCGTACCGGGCGAGCAGCGCGGTGCGCCGGACCGACACGGGATCGTGCACCTCGCCGTACACCGGCGCGAGGGAGGCGATGGTCGGTACACCCAGGTACGCCAGCTCGCACGTCGTCATCCCGTTGCCGTTGCACACCGCCAGATCGGCGCCGGCCAGGATCTCTGCGGCATCGGGGCGACGGCCGAGCCACCGGACCCGGCGATCGGTCAGCGCCCCCGCGGTCGGGTCGTCGCCGAGTATCAGCAGTTCATCGTCACCACGCGCCCACTCGAGCACCTGCGGCACCAGGCTCTTCAGCATCCGCAGCGACGCCGGGTTCGACGTGCTTCCTCCCAGTGTCATGACGATCCGTCGCCCGGTCGCGTCAGCGACGGCGGCCGGGGCCCGTCGCCTTTCGAGGAGCGGCGGTGCCACCGGGCCGACGAACTCCACCCGCGAGGCGGTGTACGGGTCGAGCGGATGCGCCTCCGCGAAGTCCACTACGAGGGTGCGGCGGGCCGGATACAAGACGGTGTCGACGCCGAGATCCCGTTCGGCGAAGAGCCAATCGGTCAGCATCACGATGGGCGCCGCAGTATGCTCGCGGATCACCGGCGGAAGATAGTGCAGCTCATCGACCACGAACAGCTCGGACCCTGCGAGCCCCGGCAGGAGGCCGGCGAGCGCTGCCACCGCTTCCGGGGCGAAGTCGCGCCGATCCACGATGCCGGCGTCCACGCATTCGACGCCCATCATCCGGAAGTACTCCGCACCGTATCCGTAGCTGACCACGTCGACCTTGTGGCCCCGACGCTGCAGTGCCGCCACGAGCCGCAGACTGCGCGAGGCGTGCCCGAATCCGTGGCCGCGGCAGAAGACGGTGATGATCATCCCTGCGTCGCCCCTTCGCTGGGGACGCCGACCGCGAGAGTGAACAGGGGCCGAAGCCCGGACGGCGCGAGATCGTATCGGCGCCCGCCCTCTACCCGCCCGTACGGCACGCAGCCCAGCCCGACGCGCAGGAGCGAGAGCCACAGCAGTTGCGCCGCGTGCCCCAGCGCGACGTGCAGATCGACGTACTCGTCCTCCGTGAGCCGACCGAAGGCGGGCGTGTCCATCGCGAAGCAGACGTAGGCCGGGGCCGCACCGTAGACGTCGCCGAACCGTCGGTGCAGCGCCGGGTCGGCATCGGGCGAGACCAGGACCGCATGCACGTCCGGGCGGAGCGGACCGGAGAAGGGCGGGAGCGCGGCGATGGCCCGCTCGATCGGCGCGAGGTCGACGTGGCTCCTCCAGGTGCGCACGCTGCGTCGCGGTGGCCACGGTTCCCGTGCCCCCGGGCGCGGCTCCGGAGCCGACACCACTCGGGTGTATGGCTCGCCCGCCGTCTCGACGAACGCGAAGAAGTCCTCCTTGGCGCTCATGCGTGCTCACCCCCGGCATCCGACGCCACGAACACGGCCGCCGACAGGCGGCGCCGGGGCAGAGCCGCGACGGCGTCCTCCCATCGGCCGAGGCCCTCGAACCGGATGCCGGTGTGTGAGGCTCCGACCGCCTCCTGCAGCAGTGCGAGGCACATGCCCAGTTCGAGCGCCGCGAGGCGCGGGGCGTTGCCGGCGTACTTGGGCAGCAGAGCATCGATGTCGGTCACGGCGATCAGGGCCACGCCGTCGGGCGCGTCCAGGACGAAGGGGGTGCGCACCTGGGCCAGACCCGTGCGACCCTCCCGTCCTTCAAACGCGAAGGTGTGGCAGAGGCCGTCCACAACGGATGCCACGTAGCACCCGGTCGCCCGCAATCCGCCGGCGCTGGGCACGCCACGATGCACTCCCCCGGTGTCCCCGAACAGGTCGCCCGCGATCGCCACGAGACCCGCGAGAGCCGCCGGCCGCACCGAGGAGGGGTACGCCGGAGAGTCCTCGACGGCTCCCCCCTTCACCCGGATGCGCGGCCGCTGCGGTGACGACGGGGGCGCATCCTCCGTGCTCGGCAGGGGCGGGGACAGGAGACCCTCCACGGCGAAGCGATAGGGCGAGGCGATCCGCTCCTCGTACGCGAGCGCCGGGAACGGAGACCCCTCGTCCGCCCCGCGGCAGCGCCGACAGTCCAGACGCGCACGAAGCACCTCGTGCTCGAGGAGCCCGGTGGCGAGGTCGAGCCGGAGCGCCGAGCCGTTGGCGACCGCGCCGAGCTCGAGCCGCTGGAGCATCGTGACGACGGCGGCGGCGACCAGCGGCGCCCGCGCGTCTCGGCTGATCCGCGACGCGCCGGTCAGGCCGCGCAGTCCTGCGCCGACGCAGTCAGTGCAGGGCGCGGCGCGGAGGGCCGTCGGGGCTGCGCACACGATCGCCTCGTCCGACGCGCGGAACATCACGACCAGCGTCTCCTCGGGCAGCGGTGGCAGCGGACTGTCCTCGTCCACCTCCACGAACAGCACGTCGCCGACCGAGGCACCCTCGATCCCGACTGTCACGTCGACCCGCGAGGCGACCAGATCGCCCAGTTGCTCCTGCAGGTGCGTCGCGAGGTCGGCGGAGTTCGTCCGCGCCGCGGACGCTTCGCTGATCAGGGATCGGGTGTGCGCGGACACACGACGAGCGGCGCCCCCGAGCTCGGCCCACGTCTCATGCACGTGCCCGCACTCCCGGCAGGGAGCGGCGAGAAGATCGAGCCGTCCGAGTCCGCGACGCAGGTCTGCATCCCCCGCGCTCTGCTCGGAGCGCAGCGGCGTCACGACGCGGACGATCTGGCCGAGCGCGACGGAGACCTCGCCGTCGGGAGCACTCCACACCTCCACGCCGGTGCGCACGGGAATCGACGTGGTGTCAGTGGTCGACGGCACAGTGGCACTCCTCATCCGGGATCAGCCGCCACGAACGCACGGTCGCGGTCCGCGGATCCACCTCGCGGAGCGCCGGCCGCCCGTCCTCCGGGGTCTGCAGCAGGACCAGCGCCTGCAGCGCCACGAGCCAGGCCGTGGCGGCGGTCATCGTGCGCCCGCGCGCCACGAGCACGTGATCGGGCCCCACGAGACCGCTACCCAGACCGTGCTGGGTCCGGCGCGCGATCGCGCAGCAGGGGCAGCCGGGGGCACCGCGCCGCACCGGGCCCACCAGGACCCCTCGACCGTCCAGCAGGACCGGCACCACCGGAGTGCTGCCCTCGATGCACAAGCCCTCGGTCGAGCGGCGCGCGATGGCGAGCTCTCCCACCACCCCCGCGTCGCGCGCGAGCCCCTGGAAGGCACGGCGCATCAGGTCGAGTTCGGGATCGGGCGTCGACGGCTCTAGGCGAACGGCTGCGGCCATGTGTTCAACTCCTCTTCCGGGTGCACGGGGTGACCGAGGTCGGCCGGGGCCTGGTAGAGGCGCGGATGCCGCCGATACTGCGCGTGGCGATGCGGGGTGAAGGGCATGAGCTCGGGGATCACCACGGCGTAGGCGTGCAGACCGAGCTGGCGGGTCCAGTCCGTGTCGCGGCACTGCGCGTACACCGCGTGGCCGCGCGAGGCGGCGGTGTCGAGGATCCGGCGCAGGGCGGCCTGCGCATCTGCGGCGAAGGGTGCCGTCGGCGCCTCGATCTCGACCGTGCCGCGGCGGAGGAAGTCGAAGACGTGGTCATTGGCGGGCGCTCCGCACACCGAGGCGCCGAATCCCAGCGAATCCTCCGCCGGTGTGCCGAGCTGGGCGGCCGTGTAACAGGTGAACGCCTCGGTCAGCGCCTTCGTCACCGCGACATCGAAGGTCAGCCCCGTGCCCGCGCTGACGATCGTACGGACGGCGGGGTCGAAGGGGGCCGCGAGCAGCACGTACACCGCGGGGACGCCGTACTCGTTGCGGAGGTCGTACACCTCGATGTCGAAGAACTGCTCCGTCATGCTCTCGATCCGCGCCCGGACATCGCCGCCGAGCGAGGCCGTCCTGATCCGGGGCAGAGGCAGTCGCTGGAGCCAGGTCAGGGCGATCATGTCACGCTCGATCACCTCCGACGCGGCGCCGAAGAGGGCCTGCTCGCGAGTGGCGTGCACGGCATGGCCGGTGGAGATCGGGAACCAGAACCGGTCGTGAGGGTTCCGACCGTGGTCGCGGTAGGTGACCATGATCCTCGGGAGGTACGCGGCCCCGCCGCGGACGAGGTCCTCGCCGAGGATCCAGGTCACAGGTGCGTGCGGGTTCACCGGTTCCAGCGGGCAGTCCGGGTGCGCGAGCTCGGCCGGACTGCACTCGGCGACGGAGGCGAGATCGAGGTGCGGATGGTCGAGCTCGGCGGCCGGTGCGACCACCACCGTGTCCCCGGGCAGCTCACGCCCGAGGTAGCGCTCCACAGCCTCCGCGAAGGCCTTGATCTCGGCGGTCTCGCGGTGATCGTCGATGCCCCCGCAGAACACGAAGCGGCTCCGAGCGGTCGACCGCCCGGCGAAGCCGCTGCCGATCGAGGAGAAGATGCAGTGCCCGGATCCGAACTGCCACGTGTGGCTGTTGTCCTGCATGCTGCCGATCGCGGAATAGGGGCCCACTGCCGCCCGCAGAGCATCCGAGAATTGTTCCTCGGCTTGCAATTCTGCAAATGGCGCTTCTCTTCTTCGAGACATATCTACCGTGCGTTTCGATGTTTATCCGTCAGGGGGCCGATAATACAGTCACGCTTATCGGTACGAGCGACCATATATCGGCTGGCACCACTTGTCAACGGATCGACGCGCAAGCAGGCCGATCAATATCTCGCAGATCAGCGACCTTTTCGCGTCACGCCCGCGCGCACGTATCGGCACGGGCGGACCGCGACAGCATCGTCGCGTTCGCGCATTCGCACGCCGTCTACAATGGCGAAAGGCGACATTTTCGGACACCACTCCGAAATGTCCAGAGAAATGCGTCGCGAAACGCGAAGAAAGTGTGCTCGCCCTCCTGGGCGGCGTCAGCGTCCCGCGAGCTCCGCACGCACCTCATCGCGAAGACGGCCGAGGTTCTCCGGCTCGGGGGCGGCACCGAGGAGGGTGCGGGTGTAGTCGTGCTGCGGGTGGAGGATGACCTGGTCGGCGGGTCCGCGTTCGACGACGTCGCCCTTGTAGAGCACCATGATCTCATCGGAGAAGTGGCGGGCTGTGGCGAGGTCGTGGGTGATGTACAGCACGCCCAGGTTCTCTTCCCGCTGCAGCTCGGCCAGCAGGTTCAGGACCCCGAGCCGGATCGACACGTCCAACATGCTCACCGGCTCGTCGGCGACGATGAACCGCGCCCCCGGGGCCAGCGCCCTCGCGATCGCGACCCGCTGCCGCTGCCCGCCGGACAGCTCGTGCGGGCGGCGCTCGGCGAAGCTCTCCCCCGGGGTCAGCCGGACCCGTTCGAGCAGCTCGATCGCCCGCGCCCGTACCGCCGTCCCGGACAGTTTCGGGTGGTGCAGGCGGATCGGACGCTCCAGGTGATGCACGATCGTGTGGAACGGGTTCAACGACGCGAACGGGTCCTGGAACACCATCTGCACATCCGACCGGTACCGCTCCAACCCCCGACCCCGGGTGCCGGTCTCCCTGCTGTCCAACAGGATGGACCCGGAGGTGGGCGTCTCCAGCTTCATCAGCATCCGCGCGATCGTCGACTTCCCCGACCCCGACTCCCCCACCAGCGCGACCGTCTTCCCCGCCTCGATCGTGAACGACACATCCTTCACCGCATGCAACACACTCGTGCGGAACCCGGAGCGCAGGGTGAAGTCCTTCACCAGATTCCGCGCCTCCAGGGTGCCGGTCGCGGTGGTGGTGTCGGCGATGGCGCTCATCGGATGCCCTCCTGGCTCATACCCGTGCGGACGAAATCGCCCCGTTCGCCGGTCAACGACGGGAAACTCGACAGCAGCCGTTTCGTGTACTCGTGCTGCGGGGTCCGGTAGATCTCCTCCGCCGTGCCCTGCTCCACGATCCGCCCCTGCAGCATCACTGCGATCCGATCACTGATCTCGATCAGCATCGGCAGGTCATGCGTGATGAAGATCACCGCGAACCCGAGCCTCTCCCGCAACCGCATGATCTCCCGGATGATGCCCCGCTGCACCACCACATCCAACGCCGTGGTGGGCTCATCCATGATCATCACCTGCGGATCGAGCGCCAACGCCATCGCGATCATCATCCGCTGCCGCATGCCGCCCGACAGCTCGTGCGGGAAACTCGTCAGGCGGTTCGGATCCACCCCCACCAGCGTCAGCAGCTCCTCCGCCCGCTCCCGCTTCGCCCTCTTACTCATCCCCGGACGGTGCGTGTCGAAGATGTCGAAGATCTGCGCCCTCACACTGATCACCGGGTTGAGCGAGTTCATCGCCCCCTGGAACACCATCGAGATCTTGTCCCACCGGAACGCCCGCAACCCCTCCCCATCCAGGCCCACCACATCGATGTCATGACCATCCCGGTCATGGAACACGATCTCGCCCTGGGTCATCAACGCCGGAGCCTTCAACAACCGATTCATCCCATACGCGAGCGTCGTCTTCCCACACCCCGACTCCCCCGCCAACCCCAGGATCTCCCCGCGATGCAGCGTCAGCGACACATCACGGACAGCCTTGACCGGCGGATCCACCTCATACTCGATCGACACATTCCTCGCCGACAGCACCGCCTCGTTCATGCGGAGACCCCTTTCACTTTGGCGGCTTTGCGCACACGGCGAGCCGCATCGGGCGCGTTGCGCAGCTTGGGATTGATGACCTCGTCGATGGCGAAGTTGATGAGGGCGAGTCCGGCGCCGAGCACCGCGATCATGAGGCCCGGGGGCACGAACCACCACCACGCGCCACGCCCGAGAGCCTGCCCCGACTGCGCATCGTTCAGGATCGACCCCCAGGTGATCGAAGAGTTCGGGCCGAGACCGAGGTAGGAGAGCCCCGCCTCGCCGAGGATCGCGAAGATGATCGCGAACAGGAACTGAGCTGTCAGCAGCGGCAGCAGGTTCGGCATGATCTCGACGAGGATCACGCGGAACGAGCGCTCCCCCGCCACCTTCGAGGCGTACACGTAGTCTCTCGTCCGCAGGGATCGCGTCTGCAGCCGGAGGACGTAGGCGGCACCTGCCCAGGCCGTGATGCCGAGCACGAAGGCGACCATCTGCCAGCTGCGCTGCGGGACGAACGAGGCGATCACCATCACGAGGGGAAGGCCCGGGATCACGATCATCACATTGGTGAGCAGCGCCAGCACATCCTCGCGCCAGCCGCCGAGGTACCCGGCCAGCACACCGAAGAAGAGGGAGAGCACGATCGCGATGCCGCCCGCAGTGACGCCCACCAGCAGCGACCCCTGCGCTCCGATCGCCAGCTGCGCGAACATGTCGTTGCCCAGCTTGGTCGTGCCGAGCCAGTGCTCCGGCGAGGGCGGCTGGAGCGCCGGGTTGTCGGTGCTGCGGGGGTTCTGCGAGAAGATCGGCGCGATGATCGCGAACAGCACGATCGCGAGCACCAGGACGGCGCCGACGATGAACTTGGGCGATGTGCGGGGAAGGATGCGGCGCCGTGGGCGATCCTGCCGCTGGGTGGCCACGGCGAGCGTGCCCTCGGGGGCGACGGCGGGCGTCTCCTCGACGAGGAGCGGGTTCTTCGTGTCAGACATTCTGGCGAGCCCTCGGGTCGATGAAGCCATAGACGAGGTCCATGAGGAAGTTGGCGGCGAGCACGGTCACGGTGATCACCAGGAACAGGCCCTGCATGAGCGCGTAGTCGTTGGCGGTGACCGCCTGGAACATGAGCTTGCCGATGCCCGGATAGGTGAAGACCTGCTCCATCACGATGGCACCGGCGACGACGAAGCCGAGCGTGATCGAGAACCCGGCGATCGACGGGATCGCGGCGTTCCGGGCGGCATAGGCGGTGAGGATCCTCCGTGGACGCAGCCCCTTCGCCTCCGCGGTCAGGACGTAGTCCTCGGCGAGGGTGGACACCATCATGTTGCGCATCCCGAACATCCACCCGCCGACCGAGCTGATCACGATCGTGAGGGCGGGGAGCACCGCATGCGACAGGGCGTCCGTGAAGAAGGCCCACGTCGGCTCGGGGCCGTAAGGGAAGTCGAAGACGTCGTAGCCTCCGAAGATGGGGAACCAGCCGAGCCCGACGGCGAACACCGCGACCAGGATCAGAGCCAGCCAGAAGTACGGGATCGACTGGAGGACCGTGGTGGCGGGGATGACGTGGTCGACCCAGGTGCCGCGCTTCCACCCCGCCCACGCACCGAGGATGATGCCGAGCACGAAGGAGATCAGGGTCGACAGGCCCACCAGGATGAGCGTCCACGGCAGCGCCTCGGCGATCAGCTCGACGACCGGCTTCGGGAAGTCGGTGACCGAGGTGCCGAGATCGCCAGTGAAGATGCGACCCCAATAGTCGAGGTACTGCTCCCAGAGTGAGGAGTCGTCGCCGCCGAGCAGCAGGCGGATGTTGCGGATCGTGGTCTCGGAGACCTCGCCGCCCGCCCGCTGCATCTTGGCGATCATGATGTCGGCCGGATTCCCCGGCATGAGCCGGGGAAGCAGGAAGTTGAGGGAGATCGCGGCCCACAGCGTGAATGCGTAGAACCCGATTCTTCGTGCATAGAACTTCATGTCACAGTGCTCCTGACTTCCCGCTTCCCCTGACTCCTCTCGCCTACTTCGCCGGCTTCAGCTGCGTCAGCACGTAGCCGGCCGCAATCGCACCCCAGGACGGCGGGAAGGCGTAGAGATCCTCCTCCGTCGGCCAGCCCGTGAAGTCCTTCGTGTTGTAGAAGGTCTGGGTGGCGTTGACGACCAGCGGGATGTACGGAAGGTCGCGGACGATCTCCGTCTGGATGGTGGCGTAGAGCGCCTTCCGCTCGGCCTCGTCGTTCGTTGCGATCGCCGTCTGCACGGCCTGGTCAACGACGGGGTTGTCGTAGCGGCTGAAGTTCCAGCGGGTGGGCGGGATCTCCGCGCCGACCGGTCCCGTGGAGCCGACCGCGGTACCACCGAACCAGTCACGGTAGATCTGGAACGGATCAGCGACCGAAGTGCCGATGACACCGCCGACGATGAGCTGGAATCCGCCGCCCTGACGCGCGTCGGAGAATTCCTGCCATTGCACGGTGGAGGGCGTGATCTTGATGCCTGCCTTCTCCGCCTGCTCCGCGATGAGCTTCGCGGCATCGTTATAATCGGTCCAGCCGTCGACCGAGATCAGGTTGAGCTCGATCGGCACGCCGCCCTTCTCGTAGATGCCCGAGGATCCCTTCGTGTAGCCGGCGGCCTCCAGGATCGAGCCGGCCTCGGCGGCGTCGGCCTCCTGCGGGCTGACCTCGTTCGCCGGGTCGGCGAGCCACTTCTCGTCGCGCGGCAGCAGCGTGTACGCGGGCGAGATGTCGCCGGTGAGCCCGACGAACGCCTTGTCCTTGATGGTGGCGCGGTCGATCGCGACGTTGAGCGCCTGGCGCACGGCGACGTCGGTCTGGGGACCGGTGCAGCCGAGCTCGGCGTTCGAGCACGTGTACAGCACCGTCGGGTCCTGCGGCGTGTTGATCCACTCGATCTTGCCGTTGCCGGTCACGTCGTCCGGGTTGGGGATGAACATGCCGGCCCAGTCGAGCTCGCCGGCGGCCAGCAGGTCCTGCGCGGTCTGGTTGTTGTCGACAGCGATGTACTGGACCTTCTTCACCCCGAGCTCGTCGGCGTCGCGGAAGTTCTCGTTGGCGACCAGCGTGTACGACTCGCTTGTCGTCTTGTCGACGACGTAGGCACCGGAGCCCACGGGGTCCTCGTTCGTGAAGTTCGCGAAGTCGTCGATCTCCGACCAGATGTGAGCGGGGAGCACGTAGGTCGAGCCCATGCGCTGGAACTCGGTGGTGTACTGCGGGATCGAGTAGGTGAGCACCACGGTCGTGTCGTCGGTGGCCTCGGCCGAGGTGAGGCCGTTGCCCTCGGGGTTGTTCGCCTCGTACATGAACGAGAAGACCACGTCATCGGCGGTGAGCGGCTCGCCGTCGCTCCACTTGAGGTCGGGCTTGATCTTGACCGTGATCTGCGTGCCGTCCTCGTTGTACTCGAACGAGTCACCGATCAGGCCGACGGGCTCGGAGTCCTTCGTCTTGTTGTAGAAGAAGAGCGGCTCGTAGATCGGGCCGAGCGCGCCGTGGAGCACGGTCGGGGCGAACGGGTTGTAGTTCGCGGTGATCGGCGTCTGGCTGCCGGCCCAGACGCGGAGGGCGCGGTCGCCGTCGGCGTTGCCGCCTTCGCCTCCCCCGCCACCGCAGGCGGTGAGTCCCAGCGCGAGGACCGAGGCCCCCGCGACCGCCGTGAGCGCGATACCGCGCTTTCCCTTACGGATCATTCTTCATTTCCTCTCGGTGCTGCACTGCAGGAGGGATTCTCCGGATGGAGCCGAACCCCGGCCGGGGTTCACGGGAAACCCGGGAGGAGGAGACGGACGTCACCTCGAAGGGGTTTGTTAGGACAGTACCCTAACAAACCCCTTCAGGCCGGACAAGCCCTATTCCCTCCCGCAGATAACGTTTCGGACTCGCTGGACCCACGGCGTCATGGAGTCGCCCTAAGGGTCGCTATGACACTAAGATCGTTCACGGAGGTTAAGGTGCCTATGACTCGAAGCCAGCCCATCCGCGTCGCCGTCTCGACCGTGATCCTGACGCTGCGGCGCACCGACGACGGCCGCGCCGTGCTCGCCCTCCCCCTCGTGCTCCGCACGCGCGAGCCGTTCGCGCAGCAGTGGGCGCTCCCCGGCGGCTGGCTCACCGCCGAGGAATCCCCGGTCGACGCCGCCGCCCGCACGCTCGCGGAGACCACGGGCCTCGCGCCCAGCTACCTCGAGCAGCTCTACGCGTTCGGCGCCGTCGACCGCTCCCCCACGCGCGTCGTCTCGATCGTGTACTGGGCGCTGCTGCGACAGGACGACGTCGAAGCCCAGATCGCCGCCCACCGCGCCAGCGGACGCGCGCCGGAGAACGTGCAGTGGTTCGAGGTCGACGAGCTCCCCGCACTGGCGTTCGACCACGCCAAGATCATCGAGTACGCCCTGTGGCGCCTGCGCAACAAGGTCGGCTACAGCCGCGTCGCACAGGGCTTCCTGCCCGAGGAGTTCACGCTCGCCGAGCTCCGCGAGGCGTACGAGTCGATCCTCGGCCGCCAGCTCGACCCCGCGAACTTCCGCCGTCAGGTGGAGGCCGCCGGCAACCTCCTGCCCACCGACCGGTTCCGCACCGGAAGCCACCGTCCCGCCCGCCTGTACCGCGACAACACCGATGTCGAGCTGGCCGACCGCGGCCCCCTCGGCCCCGAAGAAACGAGCACCCGATGAGCATCACCGCCGTCCCGACTCCCGCCGTCCTGCCCGAGGACGCCTCGGTCGACCACGCGATCCAGGCGATCGTCACCGGCGCGTCGACCGAGACCACCTGCACCACCGACCTCGCGGCCGGCCCCTGGGACTTCGACATCCGCCCGGGCTACGGCCCGGGGTCGTCCATGGGCGATGTGATCCCCACCGGCGCTCCCCGCCAGGGCGAACTGCCCGCCGAATACCGCGAGGCACCGGAGGCCGAGCTCCACGACCGCATCCGTGCCGCCAAGGCGACCCTGGGCGACCGCGTGGTGATCCTCGGGCACTTCTACCAGCGCGAAGAGGTCGTCACGCACGCCGACTACGTGGGCGACTCCTTCCAGCTCGCCACGGCCGCCAAGGGCCGGACCGACGCGGAGGCGATCGTGTTCTGCGGTGTGCACTTCATGGCCGAGACCGCCGACCTCCTGTCGCGCCCCGAGCAGTCCGTCATCCTGCCGAACCTCGCCGCCGGATGCTCGATGGCGGACATGGCCGACATCGACCAGGTCGAGGAGTGCTGGGAGCAGCTCGCCGACGTGCTGGGCGACCTCGACACGCCGGACGCGGAGGGCCGCGTGCCCGTGATCCCCGTCACCTACATGAACTCGTCCGCCGCGATCAAGGGCTTCGTCGGGCGACACGGCGGCATCGTCTGCACCTCCTCCAACGCGCACACCGTGCTCGAATGGGCGTTCGCGCGCGGACAGCGCGTGCTGTTCTTCCCCGACCAGCACCTCGGCCGCAACACCGCCAAGGCCATGGGCGTGCCGCTGGAGCGCATGCCGCTGTGGAACCCGCGGCGAGCGCTGGGCGGCTCCACGCCCGACGAGCTCAGCGACGCGCGCGTCATCCTGTGGCACGGCTTCTGCTCCGTGCACCGCCGCTTCACGGTCGCGCAGATCGACCAGGCCCGCGCCGAGCACCCCGGCGTGCGCGTGATCGTCCACCCAGAGTGTCCGATGGAGGTGGTGGACGCCGCCGACGAGGCCGGATCGACCGAGTACATCCGCCGCGCGATCGACGAGGCCACCACGCCGACGACGTTCGCGATCGGCACCGAGATCAACCTCGTGCGCCGCCTCGCCGCGCAGTACCCGCAGCACCGGATCTTCTGCCTCGACCCCGTGGTGTGCCCCTGCTCGACCATGTACCGCATCCACCCCGGCTACCTCGCCTGGACGCTGGAGGAGCTGGTCGCGGGACGCACGCCCAACCGGATCACGGTGGCCCAGGACGTCGCGGAACCGGCCAGGGCCGCCCTCGAGCGCATGCTCGCCGCCAAGCCCCCGGCAGCCGGCACGCGATGAACGTCGTCGTCGTCGGAGCGGGCATCGCGGGCATGACCGCGGCCCTGCACGCGCACGAGGCGGGCCACACCGTGACGCTCGTGACGAAGGGCGAGGTCGGCGAGGGCTGCACACCGCTCGCGCAGGGCGGGATCGCGGGCGGCTACGGGCCGGACGACTCCCCGGCCGCGCACGCGGACGACACCCTCACCGCCGGAGCCGGACTCGGCGACCGCCCCGCCGTCGAGACGCTCGTGGCCGCGAGCTCCGCCCGCATCGCGGAGCTCATCGCCCGGGGCGTCGCGTTCGACCGCGCCGCCGACGGCAGCCTCCAGCGCGGGAGGGAGGCGGCGCACAGCCACGCGCGCATCCTCCACGCGGGCGGAGACGCCACGGGTGCCGCCATCGCGACCGCCCTCACCGCGGCCGTGCGCCGGGCGGGGATCGCCCCGGTCGAACGGGCGATGCTCACCGGGCTCACCGTGGCGGACGGTACCGTGCGCGGCGTGGAGCTGCTCCACGACGGCCACCCCACCGTGCGGACCGCCGACGCCGTGATCCTCGCGACCGGGGGCGACGGACAGCTGTACGCCCACACCACCAACCCCGCCGGGGTCACGGGCGACGGGATCGCCGTGGCCCTGGCCGCGGGGGCCGCGGTCGCCGACCTGGAGTTCGTGCAGTTCCACCCCACCGTGCTCGCGAGCGGCCCGGCGTTCCTCATCTCGGAGGCCGTGCGCGGCGAAGGGGCGGTGCTGCTCGACGCCGACGGACGGCGGTTCGTCTTCGACAGCCACCCCGACGGCGAGCTGGCGCCGCGGGACGTGGTCGCGCGGGCGATCGCCGCACAGGCCGCGCGACAGGACGTGCCGGTGCGCCTCGACGCCACGATGCTCGGAGCTGCGACCCTCGCGCGCCGCTTCCCCACGATCGACCGTGTCACCCGCGAGCGGGGCTTCGACTGGTCTCGCGAGCCGCTCCCGGTGACCCCGGCCGCGCACTACCTGATGGGCGGCGTCGTGACCGACCTCGACGGACGCACCACGATCCGCGGGCTCTACGCGGTGGGCGAGGTGGCCCGCACCGGGGTGCACGGCGCCAACCGCCTCGCGTCGAACTCCCTCCTGGAGGGTGCGGTGTTCGGCGCACGGGCGGCTGCGGCCCTCGCCGCTCCCTGGCCCACCGGCGTCCACCCCGGCCCCACGACGCCGCGGGCGACCGCGACGCCCGCCCCGGAGCCGGCGGCGACCACCGGCACCCCGCCGTTCGCGCGCCGCGCCCTGCAGCAGCTGATGTGGGACGAGGTCGGACTCCACCGCACAGCGCGGGGACTCGAGCGCGCCCTCGGCACCATCCGCGGCTGGATCATCGCGCAGCAGCCGCCGCAGAGCGCGCGCGACCACGAGGACGCCCACCTGCTGCACGTCGCGGAGGCCACGGCCGCCGCTGCCCTGGCGCGCCGCATCTCGGTCGGCGCCCACCACCGCGCGGACGCGGAGCCCGCCGCCCCCGCCACCGCCCGTCCCCCGATCCTGGAGACCGTCTGATGCTCACCCGTGCCACCCTCACCCGCGTGGTCGGCGCCGCCCTCGAGGAGGACGCCCCGTGGGGCGACCTGACCAGTGCGACGCTGCTGCCCGCCGACGCCACCGCGACCGCCGACCTCGTCGCCCGCGAGCCCGGGGTGTTCAGCGGCGGAGAGGTGTTCGCCGCCGCCTTCACCCTCACCGACCCGGAGGTCACCGTGGACCTGCACGTGGGCGAGGGCGACGCGTTCGCTGCGGGTGACGTGCTCGCGACCGTGACCGGAGCCGCCCGCAGCCTGCTGACCGCCGAGCGGGTGGCGCTGAACTTCACGCAGCGCATGTCGGGCATCGCGACCCTCACCGCCGCGTACGTCGCGGCGGTCGAGGGCACGCGCGCCCGCATCGCCGACACCAGGAAGACCACCCCGGGGCTCCGGGCGTTCGAGCGCCACGCCGTCGCCTGCGGGGGTGGCCGCAACCACCGCTTCTCCCTGTCCGACGCGGTCATGGCGAAGGACAACCACCTCGCGGTGCTGCAGCGCAGCGGTCTCGACCTGGCGTCGGCGCTGCGCGAGGCCGTGGCGCGACTGCCGCACACCGCGCACGTCGTGGTCGAGGTCGACCGGCTCGACCAGATCCCCGCGGTGCTCGACGGCGGCGCGCACACGGTGCTGCTGGACAACTTCACCCCGGACGAGCTGCGCGCCGGTGTCGCGCTGATCGACGGTCGCGCGACCGCGGAGGCTTCGGGCGGCGTCGACCTCGACACCGTGGCCGCGATCGCCCGCACGGGAGTGGACGTCATCTCCGTCGGGGCGCTCACCCACTCGGCCCGCGCGCTCGATCTCGGCCTGGATCTGCGGATCGACTGACGCCGTGCTGTACCTCGACCACGCCGCCACCTCACCCGTCCGCCCGGAGGTGCTGGCCGCGATGCAGCCGTACCTCACGACGGTGTACGGCAACCCCGCCAGCCACCACACCGCGGGAGAGGCGGCGGCGGAGGCCCTCGAGGACGCCAGGGCCAGGGTCGCGCACGTGCTCGGGATGCGCCGCGGCGACGTCGTGTTCACCAGCGGCGGCACCGAGGCGAACAACCTCGCGGTGAAGGGACTGGTGCTCGGCGCGCTGAGCTCGGGGCGCCGGCACGTCGTGGTGTCGCCGATCGAGCACGAGTCGATCCTGGAGTCGGCCGCGTTCCTCGCGCGGTTCCACGACGTGGAGGTGACGGCGCTCGACGTGGGGCCGGACGGCCGCGTCACCACCGAGGCCCTCGCCGCCGCGCTCCGCGATGACACGGCACTGGTCGCGCTGGGGCACGCGAACAACGAGATCGGCACGGTGCAGGACGTCGAGGCCCTTGCCGCGGTCGCCCGTGCGCGGGGAGTGCCGCTGCACCTCGACGCCGTGCAGTCGGCGGGCTGGCTGCCGCTGCGCGACCTCGGCGCCGACGCGGTGTCGATCGCCGGGCACAAGCTGGGCGCCCCCAAGGGCACGGGCGCGCTCGCGGTGCGTGGCCGCCTGCCCCTGGAGCCGCTGCTGCACGGCGGCGGACAGGAGCGCGGGCGCCGCTCGGGCACCGCCGACGTCGCGGGCGCCGTGGGCCTGGCGACCGCGCTCGACCTCGCCGAACGGGAACGCGAGGTCGCGGGGGCGCGGATCGGCGCCGCGACCGGACGCTTCATCGCCGAGGTGCTGCGGCGGGTGCCGGAGGCGGCGCTCACGGGCGACCCCGTGCGCCGTCTGCCCGCCACGGCCAGCTTCACGATCGCGGGGGTGAGCGGCGAGGCGGTGCTGCTGGAGCTGGAGCGGCGCGGCGTCATCTCGTCCAGCGGCTCCGCGTGCGCGGCGGGCAGCGACGAGCCGTCGCACGTGCTGCTCGCGTGCGGCGTCGACCCCGCGGTCGCCCAGACCTCGGTGCGCTTCACGTTCGGGCGCACCCCCCTCCCGGACGACGCGCCGGAGCGCCTCGCCGCCCTCGTCGCCGCCTCGGTGGACGCCGTCCGCGGATGAGCTGCGGCTCTAGACTCGGCTGGTGACCGACGCCCCGCTCGTGACCCTGGTCGTGCCAGGACGCGACATCGCCGCCTTCGCCCCCGCCGCGCTCGACTCGCTGCGCGCGCAGACCGAGCGACGCTGGCGTGCCATCCTCATCGACGACGGCTCGACCGACGACACGGGCGCGATCTTCGACGCCGCCGCGGCCGCGGATCCGCGGTTCACGTCGATGCGTCACGCCGCCTCCCGCGGCCTCGGTGCCGCGCGCAACGTGGGACTCTCGCTCGTGGACACCCCGTACACCGGGTTCCTCGACGCGGACGACGAACTGCGCCCCACGGCGCTCGCCCGACTGCTCGGCACGCTCGAGGAGACCGGAAGCGACCTCGCCGCCGGCGCGTACGTGCGGTCGCGGTGGCAGGGCGACCGCTACGTCGCGGGACGCGTGCAGCCGTGGGTCGCCGCCGCCACCGCCCCCGAGCGACGCGCCACCACGCTCGGCGAGCACCCCGCGGCCGCGTCGAACATCGTCGCGTGGTCGAAGGTGAGCAGGACGCCGCTGTGGACCGACCTCCGCTTCCCCGAGGGCGTCGCCTACGAGGACCAGGTCGTCGCGCAGACCCTGTACACCCGCGCCGGGGCGTTCGACGTCATCCCCGACGTCGTCGTCGAGTGGCGGGTCAGGGCCGACGGCACGTCGATCACGCAGAGCAAGGCCCAGCTCCCCGTGCTCCGCGACTACCTCACGGCCCTCCGCGGCGGCATCGCGGTGCTGCACGCCGCCGGGGAGCACGCCGCCGTCACCGCCCGCCTCGACCTCATCCTGGCGATGGACGTCCCTCCCCTGCTCGACATCGCCCGTACGCACCCCGACCCGGCGTACGACGCCGAGGTGCAGGCCTTCCTGGCCGAGCTGCGGGCGCTGCCGGAGTTCGCCGACGCCGCTCCCGATCCCGCGCTCGCCGACGCCCTGGACTGGTGAGCCCGACCCCTGAAAGGCCGACCGTATGAACGCCTACCTCGACTCGCTGTTCTCGCTCGACGGTCGCACGGCCGTGGTGACCGGCGGCAGCTCCGGCATCGGCCGCGGCATCGCCACCGCACTCGCCCGCGCGGGCGCCGCGACCGTGATCGTCGCCCGTGGCGAGGAGCGCATCCGCGAGACCGTCGAGGAGCTGCGCGGTCACGGCGCCCGCGCGGCCGGGGTCGTCGGCGACCTGGGCACGCGCGACGGCATCCACGCCGCAGCCGCCGCGGCCGCGGAGCCGTTCGGCGAGCCGGACATCCTGGTGAACTCGGCGGGCATCAACCTCCGGCCGCCCTACGCCGAGATCACGCAGGACGACTGGGACGCGACCATGACGGTCAACGCGCTGGCGCCGTTCCTGCTCGGCCAGCGGTACGCGAGGGGCATGGCGTCCCGCGGCTACGGACGGCTCATCCACATCAGCTCGCAGCAGGCGCACCGGGCTTTCGTGGGCAGCGGCGTGTACGGCGCGTCGAAGGGCGCGGTCGAGTCGCTCATGCGCTCCGAAGCCGAGGCCTGGGGGGGCACCGGGGTCACGAGCAACACCCTGGTGCCCGGGTTCGTGCTCACCCCGCTGAACGCCCGGCTGCAGCAGGACCCCGACACCATCGCGGCCCTCGCCGCGCGCACCATGATCGGACGCAACGGACTGCCGAGCGACTTCGCGGGCGCCGCGGTGTTCCTCGCCGGTGCGGGCTCGGCCTACGTCACCGGGCACTCGCTGTTCGTCGACGGCGGCCTGTCCGTGCACTGACGCCGCCGCCCTGGCGCTCAGGCCTCGGGGAGGGCGGACTCGTCGGGGTCGGGCGTCGTGACCCCGGTGGCCGCCGCCGGTGCGGACGGCGTGATCAGCGGAGCCGCGGTCGCGAGTGCGGTGACGGCGTCCGCTGCAGCCGCGTCGTCCGGTGCGCGGTCGGCACGGCGGGCGTCGAGCGCCGCCCGCACGCCTCCGGTCGCGGGCTCCCCCGCGTCGTCTTCCTCGATCTCCGCCTCGACGGTGAGCACGCGCGAGGCCGCCACCTGCTGCGCCGCGAGCTCGGCGTAGAGCCCGCCCTGCGCCAGCAGCTCGGCGTGCGTGCCGGACTCGACGATGCGGCCCGCATCGATCACGTGGATCACGTCGGCGCCCATGACTGTGGACAGCCGGTGCGCGATCGAGAGAGTCGTGCGTCCCTTCGCCGCCTCGTCCAGCGCCTCCTGCACGACGCGTTCCGACACGGTGTCGAGCGCCGAGGTCGCCTCGTCGAGCAGCAGCACCGGCGGGTCCTTGAGCAGGACGCGCGCGATCGCGATCCGCTGCTTCTCCCCGCCGGACAACCGGTAGCCGCGTTCGCCGACCACGGTGTCGTAGCCCTTCTCGAACCCGCTGATGATGTGGTGGATGTTGGCCGCGGTGCAGGCGGCGATCAGCTCCTGCTCGGTCGCGTCCGGCTTGGCGTACAGGAGGTTCTCGCGGATGGTCGCATGGAAGAGGTAGGTCTCCTGCGACACGATGCCCACGTCGTCGATGATCGACTCCTGCCGCAGCGTGCGCACGTCGGCGCCGGCGAACAGGACGGTGCCCTCCGTGGCTTCGTACAGGCGCGGTGCGAGGTAGATGATCGTGGTCTTGCCCGCCCCGGACGGCCCGACGAACGCCACGTGCTGCCCCGGCTCCGCCACGAACGACACGCCGTGCAGCGTGGGTCGGGCGTCGGGCGCGGCATCCGGGTAGCGGAACACCACGTCGGCGAACTCCACGCGACCGCGCGGCCCCGGCGCCCGGTCGACCGTGATCGCGTCGGGCGCGTCGGTGATCTCGGGCACCAGGTCGAGGTACTCGAAGATGCGCGCGAACAGCGCGGACGACGTCTGCAGGTCGAGCGAGACGCGCATGAGCCCCATCAGCGGCATGAGCAGCCGGGCCTGCACGGTCGTGAACGCCACGATGGTGCCGGCGGTGATGGCACCGGTGCCGCCCGCGATGAAGAACCCGGACACGAGATAGATGACGGCGGGGACGCTGGCCATGATCACCTGCACGACCGCGAAGAAGCCCTGACCGCTCATCGCGCGGCGCACCTGGAGGACCACCTGGTTGCGGTTCTCCGCCTGGTAGCGCTCCGACTCGGTGCGCTGCCGGTTGAACGCCTTGGAGAGCAGCATGCCCGACACGCTCAGCGTCTCCTGCGTGATCGACGTGAGCTCCGACAGCGACTCCTGCGTCTCCCCCGCGATGCGCGCCCGCACCTGGCCGACGCGGCGCTGGACGAGCACGAGGAACGGCATCAGCACGACCGCGATCAGGGTGAGACGCCAGTCGATCAGGATCATCGCGACGAGCGAGGCGATCACGGTGACGGCATTGCCGAGGATGCTCGTGACGGTGTTGGTGAGCACGCCGGACACCCCGCCGACGTCGTTCTGCAGGCGCGACTGGATGACCCCGGTCTTGGTACGGGTGAAGAACCCGAGCTCCATCGCCTGCAGGTGCTCGAAAAGGCGCACCCGCAGGTCGCCCGTGACGCTGTTGCCGACGGTCGCGGTGAGCCACGTCTGCACGACGCCGAGTCCGGCCGAGAGCAGGAACAGGGCGACCATCGCGCCCACGAGCCAGGCCAGCAGCTGCAGGTGAGGGCCGCCGCCGTCGACCGGGAAGAGTGCGTCGTCGAAGATGCGCTGCACCAGCAACGGCGGGATGACCGCGATGCCCGCTCCCACGACCACCAGCACGCCCGTCACGAGGATGCGCCACCGGTAGGCGCTGAACAGCGCGACCACGCGGCTGCCCAGGCCCTCGATGCGCGGAGCCTCGGCGTTCTGGCGGCGCTGGGCCTCCTCGTCGACCCCGCGGAACCCGGCCCGTGGCCCGCCGCCCATACCGCCCATGCTCATGGCGCAAGCGTACCCACGGGCGCCGACGTCGCCGCCCGCGGATCTCCGCCCTGAGCGGATATCGCAGGGATCGGAATGAAATGTCCGCGGCACCCGTTACGCTGAGTGACTCCTGCGAACTCTCGCGCCTTCCTTCCCCCTCGATGCCCTGGAGGCCGCCCATGTCTGCCGTCGATACCGGCTCCATCTCGACGCCTCCCGCACAGAGCGGTGAGATCCCCCGCCGCGACATGCGCGTGATCTGGCTCCTGCTCGTCGCGGCCTTCGTCGCCATCCTCAACGAGACCACGATGGGGATCGCGATCCCGCACCTCAACACCGACCTGGGCATCCCGCCCGAGCTCGGGCAGTGGCTCACGAGCGCCTTCATGCTCACCATGGCGGTCGTCATCCCGACGACCGGCTTCATCCTGCAGCGCTTCACGACCCGTCAGGTCTTCATCGCCGCGATGACGGCCTTCTCGCTGGGCACCCTGGTCGCGCTGGTCGCGCCCGGCTTCTCGGTGCTGCTGGTCGGCCGGGTGATCCAGGCCGCGGGCACCGGCATCATGATGCCGCTGCTGATGACGACGATCATGAACGTCGTGCCGCCGCAGTCGCGCGGCCGCATGATGGGCCGGGTCGGCCTCGTGATCTCGCTCGCCCCCGCCATCGGCCCGACGCTCGCCGGCGCCGTGCTCGATGCGTTCAACTGGCGGGCGCTGTTCGCGATCGTGCTGCCCATCGCCCTCGTGTCGCTCGGCATGGGCGTGAAGTGGATGACGAACCTGGGCGAGACCCGCAAGGCTCCGCTCGACGTGCTGTCGATCCCGCTCGCGGCGCTCGGCTTCGGCGGCATCGTGTTCGGACTCAGCCAGTTCGGCGGCGAGGGCGGCTCGGGCGGCACGGCGGGCGTGATCGCGCTGTCGGTCGGCGCCGTGTCGCTCGCGCTGTTCGTGTGGCGTCAGCTGGTGCTGCAGCGCGTGGACGACGCCCTGCTCGACCTCCGGGTGTTCCGCGTCGGCAACTTCTCGCTCGCGGTGATCATCATGACCATCCTGGCGCTGTCGATGTTCGGCACGCTCACGCTGCTCCCGCAGTACCTGCAGAACGTGGCGGGTCTCACGGCGCTGGAGTCGGGGCTGATCCTGCTCCCGGGTTCCGTCCTGATGGGCCTGCTCGGTCCGGTCATGGGCCGCGTGTACGACGCGAAGGGCACGCGCCCGCTGCTCATCCCCGGCACGATCCTGGTCTCGGCGGCGCTGTTCTTCTACTCCACCGTGGGCGAGCACACCGTGTGGTGGCTGCTCATCATCGTGCAGGCGGCCATGTCGGTCGGACTCGCGATGTCGTTCACCCCGCTGTTCTCCTCGTCGCTGGGCTCGCTGCACCGGTCGCTGTACTCGCACGGCTCGGCCGTCCTCAACACGCTGCAGCAGGTGGGCGGTGCGGCCGGAGTCGCGCTGCTCACGGTCACGTACTCGGCGATCCTGCACGCGGGAGAAGACGAGGGTCTGTCGCGGGCGGTCGCGGGGGCACCCGGTGCACGCATGGCGTTCCTCATCGCGGCGATCATCTCGCTCGCGGCGGTGGCGCTCAGCCCGTTCGTTCGCAAGCCCGCCGACGATGCCGGTGGCGCCGGCCACGGGGGCCACTGACACCGCTCGGGTGTGACGGCGTCTGTCGCCTACCGCGTCGACGGCGCGGGGAGGTGGCAGACGCCGTTGCTGCAGAAGCCGACGGCATCCCCGTCGAGCACCTCGAGCGCGGCGGGGAGTGGCAGCAGCACGGGCGCGGTCTCCTGCTCGGCGTTGCGCGGCGTCTTCTCGGTCATCCTTCGATGGTACGCCCGCCGGAGAGGGACGGCTCCGCGGCCCTACCCGCGGTGCGCAGTCGGGCGTATCCTTCCGGGTGATGCGGGTCGACGCCCCTCCGGCGGGCCCGGACGAGGGAGTCGACATGATCATCCGCACCCCGATGGCGGCCACCGCCGAAGGACTCGTCGCCGCCATGTACGACAGCGACATCGCCGAGGACGGCTTCGTCTTCGCCCACACCCAGGCGATGGCCGTGAACCCGGAGGCCTACGCGGCCTTCGAGGCCCTCGTCCACGCGGTGGTGCCGTCGATCGGCGTCCGCGTGTACGAGGCGGCCACGCTCGGCGCCGCCCGCGCGATCGGGTCGCCGCACTGCCTCCTGGCGCACGGACGCCGCGCGGTGCGCATCGGCCAGGTCGACGAGGACGGGCTCGCCGCGTTCGGCGAGGGCGACGACAGCGCCTTCGACCCGGCGGAGCAGGCGGTGATCCGGTACGCCGAGCGGCTCTCCCGCGAGCCGGAGGCCATGACCGACGCCGACTCGCAGCGCCTGCGCGACGCGGGGTTCTCCGACCGGCAGATCGTCGACATCACCCTCGCCGCGGCGGCGCGCAACTACTTCAGCCGGGCGCTGCAGGCCCTCGCTGTGCCGGTGGATCCGATGCCGGGGTTGAGCGTCGCGGTCACCGAAGCCCTGACCGGTGGCACCGCGGCGAGGCGGACCGATGGCTCTGCACCGCCAGCCGATCGATAGGCCGCTCCCCTAGCGTGGACGGATGCTCAGACGACTCCTCGCCCGCGTGTTCTGGGCGTTCAGCCGCTGGACGCTCGCCGGCGGCCGCGCGCCGGACCGCCCCACCGTGCTGATCGGCGCCCCGCACACCTCCAACTGGGACTTCGTCCTGATGCTCGCCATCGCCTGGCGCCTCGGCATCGACGTGCACTGGCTGGGCAAGAAGAGCCTGTTCCACGGCTGGCGCGGCCCGATCATGCGACGCCTCGGCGGCATCCCCGTGGATCGCGCCGACCCAGCGAGGGTCGTGGGCGAGGTGGTCGCGCAGGTGCACGCCGGGGCCGTGTTCGGCCTGGTGGTGACGCCCGACGGCACCCGCGGCGGGAACACCTACTGGAAGTCGGGCTTCTACCGCATCGCACGGGAGACCGGCATGCCCGTGACCCTGGGTTTCGTGGACCGCGCGACCATGACGACCGGGCTCGGCCCCACGATGGAGCTGACCGGCGACGTCTCCGCCGACATGGACCGCATCCGCGCGTTCTACGCCGACAAGCACGGCGTCCGTCCCGAGCGGCGGACCGAGCCGCGGCTGCGCGAGGAGACCGGGAGCGCCTGACCGCCCCGGGTCTCCCGCGCGCTCACTCGTCGTCCGGCGCGTGCGTCCGCGCGTACGCGAGGTCGTCCTCGGACAGCGTCTCGATCATGCCGACCACGGCGCCCGTGATCTCCCGGATCTCCTCGCGCACATCCTCGTCCAGGTGCCGGGAGCCGCTGCCGATGACCGCACGGCGCGCGTCGTCGGACAGCTCCGGCCACCACTCGTCGATCGGGGGAAGCGTCATTTCGAGTCCTTTCGAGAGGGGGCGACGAGCCGGGGCGCAACCTTCTGGACACGACCGGAGCCGCGCCACGAGACTGAGGCTATGACAGCAGATGCACGCCGTGGCCCGGACGATCGGGATGACCGCGACGACGGCCGTGACGAGACCCCGAACGAGCGCGCCGACCGCAACTGGGATGAGCTGCTGCAGGAGCTGCGGGTGATGCAGACCGGCACGCAGATCCTCACCGGGTTCCTGCTCGCGGTGGCGTTCCAGCCGCGCTTCACCGACATGGACGAGCTGCAGCGCGATCTGTACGTGGTGCTGGTGGCCCTGGCCGCGATCGCGACCATCCTCGCCCTCGCTCCGGTCGGCATGCACCGGGCGCTGTTCGGCACCCGGCAGAAGCCGGAGCTCGTCCGTATCGCGGCGCGCATCGTGAAGGTTGACCTGGTGGTGATCGGTGCGCTCACGATCGGTGTCACGACGCTCATCGTCGACTTCACCGTGAACCGCACCGCCGGACTCGTCGCGCTGATCGCGGCGCTCGTGCTGGTCACGGGACTGTGGATGGCGCTGCCGGGATTCCTGCGTCGCGCGCGTGCGAGGGCTCGCGCCGACACCTGATCGCCGCCGCCGCGCGCGGGTGCGCGACGGCGACGGCGATGGCTCTCCACTCCGGTCCTCAGCGGCCGGCGGGGCTGCGGTTCTCGGCGCTCACCATCCAGGCGAACTGCTCCAGGCGCTCGATCACGGCGTGCAGCAGATCGGCCGAGGTAGGGTCCTCCTCGTCCACGTCATCGTGCACCCCGCGCAGCGTGGCCACCGTCGCCTCGAGCCGCTCGGTCACGAGGTCGGTCGTCTCGGTGGTCGAGACCTCGCCGGTGGGGAACTCGGGCAGCGTGGTGGTCTTCGCGATGGTGGCGCTGCGACCGTCCGGCACCGCGTGCAGCGCGCGCATCCGCTCTGCGATGGTGTCGCTGAACGTGCGCGCATCCTCGATGATCTCGTCGAGCTGGCGGTGCGTGTCGCGGAAGTTCCTCCCCACGACGTTCCAGTGTGCCTGCTTGCCCTGCAGCGAGAGCTCGATCAGGTCGACGAGCACCGCCTGCAGGTTCGCGGCGAGCGTGGGCGAAGCGGTGAACCCCTTCTCCGCGTTCTGCTGCCGGGTGGTCTTGGCCCGCGTGCTCGCGCCGCTCTTCGCGCCGCCGGTCTTCTTCGTCTTGGTGTCTGCCATGGTGTGACCTCCTGCCGCGACCGTAGCCGCCCGCGCCTCGCCGGATCGAGGGGGTTGACACTCGCCGGGCTCACGGTCGAACGTGGCGGAGTCCCCCGGACGCAGAGAGAGGCGGAAGCGTGACCAGCACCGAACAGAACGAGGGCCCCGAGATCGTGATCTCGCCGATCAGCGACGCCGACGCGGGCGAGGTGCTGACCGTCCAGCGCGCGGCCTTCGTGTCGGAAGCGGCGATCTACGGCAGCGTGGACATGCCGCCGCTGACCCAGACGCTCGCGGAGCTGGAGGCCGAGCTGCGGTCCGAGTCCGGTTTCACCGCCCGCGTCGACGGACGGCTGGTCGGCGCGATCCGCTACGTCGAGAAGGACGACCTGCTGCTCATCGGGCGCATCGCCATCGCGCCCGACATGCAGGGCGAGGGCATCGGCCGCCGACTGTTGGAGGCCGCGGAACGAGCGTCGCGGGCACCGGTCGCCGAGCTGTTCACGGGAAGCCTCAGCGAGGCGAACCTCCGGCTGTACGAGTCGTGCGGCTACGTCGAGCACGAGCGCGTGCCCGACGGGGACGGCACCGCGCAGGTGTTCCTGCGCAAGCGGCTGCGAGAGTAAACGCGAGGCTCGGATGACGCAAGGGGGTGGAGGCTCGCGGCGGTGACGGGGATCGTGGAAGCACGTGTCGCGACCGCGACACGACCCGACCGGAAAGGAGAGCTTCGTGCTCACCCTCACCGACAACGCCACCGCCATCGTCTCGACCCTCGTGAGTCGACAGAACGACGCGCCGGACGCGGGTCTGCGGATCCACTCCGCCCCGGCTCAGGATGACGCAGGGGCGGCGCACCTCGCCGTCGCCGTGACGGCCGACCCGGAACCGGCGGATCAGGTGGTGGAGATCCAGGGAACGCGCCTGTTCCTCGACGATGCGGCCGCGGCCGCTCTCGACGACAAGATCCTGGACGCGGGAGTCGACGACGAGGGCTCCGTCTCCTTCGCGGTGCTCCCGCAGGTCGCCTGACCCACGGACTCCGGATGCCGCGGCCGACTCGGTCGCGGCATCCGTGCGTTCAGTCCCAGTCGAGGTACTCCTCCAGCACCACGGCGGTCTCGATCGGGTGCGTCATGGGGAAGAGGTGGCCTCCGCCGTCGATCCGCTTGATGCTCGCACGCTCGGGAGCGGCGGCCTGCAGGCGCTCGGCGTTCGTCTCCGGGGTGTCCGTGTCGTCGGTCCCCTGGATCAGCAGCACCGGGATCACCGGAGCCAGCGGAACCTCCACGTCCTCCACCCCCAGCAGCGCCAGCCCGTTCACCCGGTCGGGGTGCGCGACGGCGAAGGAGCGGGCGACCGTGCCTCCGAAGCCGTGTCCGCCGATCCAGGTGTCTTCGAGGCCCACGTGGTCGATCACGGCGAGCGCGTCCGCCACGCGGTCGTCGAGCGAGGCGTCGGTGCCGTCCGCGCGGTGGCCGATGCGCAGCACGTGGAATCCGGCCTCCTCGGCGAGGTAGTGCCCCACGACGCCGAGCACGTCGGCAGCCAGGTCGCGCTCCTGGATGAGCACCAGCTTGACGGGTCCGTCGCCCTCGTCCACGAAGGGGATAGCGCGGCCGTCTGGCTCGAAGATCTGGGTGTCGGTCATCGGCGTCGGTCTCCTCGTGCCGTCGGTGTCAGGGACGCAGGCGGTCGTCCACGCCGGGCTCCTGCGACCCGCGCCGCGGCCGAGACCGCCTGCGTCCAGCGTAGCCCGCCGGGGGCCGCGCCTCCTCCTCGCGACCCCCGGCGGAGTCACCGTGGGCGCCCCCGCCATGCGACCACCCTGGTCTGCACCGCGCCGCGGGGACAAGGGCTTGACGGCGAGCGCGAGCACCGGCTACCCGCGCACGGTCACCCGAGGAGTGAGCGCGCGGGGGGCCGTCGTCTACCCGACGCGCCGGGCTCGGCGCAACTCCCTCGTCCCCGTGAGGACCCCGCGCTAGCGTCGCAGTTCCCGGTCCTCGGCAGAAGGGAACGCCATGCTCCACGTCGCCCCCGCCCCGCACTTCCCCGAACGGCCCCGCCGTCCGCGCGACGTCCGGACCGCACGGGCATGACGGCGGCGTTCCGCGTCGAACCGTGGGCGGTGAGCATCGCCGGGGTGGATATCGAGCATCTGGCACAGGAGGAGTCGGTGTTCGGACTCTCCAACGGGCACGTCGGCTGGCGCGGCAACCTCGACGAGGGCGACCCGCGCGGGGTCGCCGGCAGCTACCTCAACGGGGTCTTCGAGGACCATCCGATGCCGTACGCCGAGGACGGCTACGGTTATCCGGAGACCGGGCAGAGCGTGATCAACGTGCCCAACGGGCAGCTCATCCGTCTGCTCGTGGACGATGAGCCGTTCGATGTGGAGCACGGCACGGTGCACCGGCATGAGCGGCGCCTCGATCTGCGGGACGGGACGCTGCACCGCGAGCTGGAGTGGGAGTCGGCGGCGGGTCGGCGCGTGCAGGTCGCGTCCACCCGGCTCGTGTCGCTGCGGCACCGCTCGCTCGCCGCTGTACGGTATCGCGTGACGGCGCTGGAGCCCGTGGCGGTCACGGTCCTGTCGGAGGTGCTGGCGAACGAGCCGCTGCCCTCGCCGCACGCCGATCCCCGTGTGCAGGAGCTGCTCTCCCGTCCGCTTCAGACCGTGGACTCCGCGGTGCTGGGGTCGCGCACCACGCTGCTGCACCGCACCAGGCGCAGCGGCATCCACGTGGCGGTGAGCGCCGATCACACGGTTTCCTCGACCGCCGCTACCGTGCCCACGGTCACGGTGGAGGCCGACCGCGACCTGGCGCGCACCCGCATCCATGTGGCTCTGGCGGCGGGCGAGGAGCTCGAGGTCGTGAAGTTCGTGGGCCACGAGTGGTCGGACTCGCTGACGCCCCAGACGCTTCGCGACCGCGCGGACGAGGCCGTCGAGGAGGCCGTGCGCCTCGGGTGGGAGGCGGTCGCGACGGGACAGCGCGAGGCGCTCGATGCGTACTGGGAGTGCGGCGACGTGCGGGTCGAGGGCGACCCCCGTCTGCAGCAGGCCGTGCGGTACGCGCTCTTCCAGGTGTTCCAGGCGGCGGCGCGTGCCGAGATGCGCTCGGTGCCGGGCAAGGGGCTCACGGGCTCCGGGTACGAGGGGCACACGTTCTGGGACTTCGAGGCGTTCGTGCTCCCCGTGCTCACCTCGACCGCGCCCGACGCGGCCCTGCAGGCGCTGCGCTGGCGGTACGCGACGCTCGATCACGCCCGCGAACGCGCGCGCACTCTGCACCTGGACGGGGCGACCTTCGCCTGGCGCACGATCGACGGCCGCGAGAGCTCCGGCTACTGGCCGGCCAGCACGGCGGCGTTCCACATCAACGCGGCGGTGGCCGGCGCCGTGATGCAGTACGTCAGGGCCACGGGAGACCGCGACTTCGAGCGCGACGCCGGCGCGGAGATCCTGATCGAGACCGCGAGACTGTGGCTGTCGCTCGGCCGCTGGGACGACGACGGCGGCTTCCATCTCGACGGGGTCACCGGCCCCGACGAGTACTCCGCGATCGTGGACGACAACACCTACACGAACCTGGCCGCGCGGCGGAACCTGCGCGGCGCGGTGGCCGCGGCCCGACGCCACATCGAGGTCGCGGAGCGGCTCGGGGTCGACGACGCCGAGGTCTCGCGCTGGAACGACGCCGCTGACGCGATGACGGTGCCGTTCGACGAGCGGCGCCGCGTGCACGAGCAGTTCGCGGGGTCGACGCGGCATGCCGTGTGGGACTTCGACGCCACGCGACCCGAGCAGTACCCGCTGCACAGTCACTTCCCGTACTTCGACCTGTACCGGAAGCAGGTCGCGAAGCAGGCCGATCTGGTGCTCGCGCTGTACACGGAGCACGAGGAGTTCACGAGGGAGGAGAAGGCCAGGGCATTCGCGTACTACGAGGCCCTCACGGTGCGCGACTCCTCACTCTCGGCCATGGCGCAGGCGGTGATCGCGGCGGAGCTCTGGCACCTCGACCTCGCCGCGGCGTACCTCGCGGAGCTCGCCGCGCTCGACCTCGATGACCTCCACGGCAACACCGCCGAGGGGTTGCACATCGCGGCGCTCGCGGGCATCTGGACCGGTATCACCGCGGGCTACGGGGGCATGCGCGACAGCGACGCCGGCCTCTCGTTCCACCCCCGGCTCCCCCGCAACATCACGCGGCTCGGGTTCGGCGTGCGCCTGCACGGGTGCATCCTGCACGTCGACATCACGCCCGACGACACGACCTACCGCCTGAGCGCGGGCGACCCCGTCACGGTGCGGCACGCGGGCCGAGCGGTGCAGCTCACCGCGGGCGAGCCCGTGACCCTGCCCACGCCGCCACCGGAGTCCCCGCTCACCCCCGAGCCGTCGCAGCCGCGCTGGCGGGAGCCCGGAGAAGCGCGCGAGGACGGGTGAGCCCGCACGCACGACCTCGTGTCAGGCCGAGCGATCGTCGTCGCTGAGCTCGTCGAGCACGAGCTCGCCCCGGGCGTTCAGGCGCTCCATCATGCGCTCGAGCCGCGCCGGGTCGATCTTCGGCGGCGGCTCCTCGTCGAACTCCAGGACCAGCGGGATGCTCGGGTGCATCCACGCCGAGAGGCGCCCGGGATGCTTCTTCCCCGAGGGCCACGTCATCATGAAGCTCTCCTGACGGCGGAGCTTCGTCGAGATCACGATCTTCAGATGCACCAGGACGTCGTCGTCGACCTCGATCGGCGGCCGCGAGCTGTTGTACTCCAGCTTTCCCATGATCGAACTCTAAGCGTTCCCAGGAACACCGGCGACCACTTCCCGCATCAGTTGTTGAAGCGGAATTCGACGACGTCGCCGTCCTGCATGACGTAGTCCTTGCCCTCCAGCCGGGCCTTGCCCTTCGCGCGGGCCTCCTGCACGGAGCCGGTGGCGACGAGGTCATCGAACGACACGATCTCGGCCTTGATGAAGCCCTTCTCGAAGTCGGTGTGGATCACGCCGGCGGCCTGCGGGGCCTTCCATCCCTTGCCGATCGTCCACGCCCGCGCTTCCTTCGGTCCGGCGGTGAGGTACGTCTGCAGCCCGAGGGTGTCGAAGCCGATGCGTGCGAGCTGGTCGAGGCCGGACTCCTCCTGGCCCGTCGAGGCGAGCAGCTCGGCCGCGTCCTCCGGGTCCAGGCCCTTAAGTTCCGACTCGATCTTGGCGTCGAGGAAGATCGCCTGCGCGGGCGCGACCAGGGCCGCGAGCTCCGCCTTGCGCGCGTCGTCGGTGAGCACGGCTTCGTCGACGTTGAACACGAAGATGACCGGCTTGACGGTCAGCAGGCCGAGCTCGCGGATCGGCGCGAGGTCGAGGCCGCTCGTGGACAGCAGCACGCCGCGCTCCAGCGCGTCCTTCGCCGCCTGCGCCGCTTCGAGGACCGACGGGTCGATCTTCTTCCCGCGCACCTCCTTCTCGTACCGGGTGATCGCCTTCTCGACGGTCTGCAGATCGGCGAGCATGAGCTCGGCGTTGATGGTCTCCATGTCGGACGCCGGGTTCACCGCGCCGTCGACGTGCACCACGTCGTCGTCGGAGAAGCCGCGCACGACCTGGGCGATCGCGTCCGCCTCGCGGATGTTCGCGAGGAACTGGTTGCCGAGCCCCTCTCCCTCGCTGGCTCCGCGCACGATGCCCGCGATGTCGACGAACGACACGGCGGCGGGGAGGATGCGCTCGCTGCCGAAGATCTCGGCGAGCTTCTCGAGCCGCGGGTCGGGCAGGTTCACCACGCCGACGTTCGGCTCGATCGTCGCGAACGGGTAGTTCGCCGCGAGCACGTCGTTCTTGGTGAGAGCGTTGAAGAGGGTGGACTTGCCGACGTTGGGCAGGCCGACGATACCGATAGTGAGAGCCACGGGGTACGAGTCTACCTGGGGGCCATGATGCTGCCGCGCGGGGCTCAGTCGCGCACGGCGCGGAACGCCCTCGTCACGTACGGCAGCTCGATCGTGGCGTCGTCGTGCAGCCCCAGCTCGTCGAACAGGGCGTCCATGTCGCGCCGGATACGCGCCTTCTCCGCGTCGTCGGCCGTGATGACGTAGCTGCGCGACGACGCCATGCGGTGCATCACCTCGCGCGTCACCGGACGCACCCACTCCCAGCGCTCCTGCTCCAGCCCGCCGAACGGCGCGGCCACCACGGGGTCGCCCGCGGCGAGCATGATCTCGGCGTTGCTGCCGTGCATCATGTCGGTCAGGCGACGCACCCAGTCCACACGCTCGTCGCGCAGGTTCCAGACCAGCCCGAGCACCCCGCCGGGGCTCACGACGCGGCCGATCTCCGCGGAGGCCGCGACCGGATCGACCCAGTGCCATGCCTGGCCCAGCACCACCGCGTCGACGCTCGCGTCGGGCAGCGGGAGGCGCTCGGCCGTGCCGACGAATGTGGGCACTCCGGGCACCGCGTCGCGCAGGGCGGCGAGCATCGCGGGATCCGGATCCACCGCGACGACCTCCGCGCCCTCCCCCGCGACGAGGGCACGGGTGAGCTTGCCGGTGCCCGCGCCGACGTCGGCGATACGGCGGGCTCCTGCCGGCGCGCGGTCGAGCATCCACGTGACCGCCTCGAACGGGTACTCGGGGCGACCGACCTCGTAGCTGCCCGCCTGGCCGCCGAAGGAGGTCGCCTGCTCGTCGCTCATGTGGCCAGCCTACGGCGAGTCTGCGACCCGACGTCGGAGGCCCGGGAGAGAGTGAAGACGTGCCACTGGACTTCACTGCGATCGACTTCGAGACCGCGAACTCCAGCCCGGCCTCCGCCTGCGCCGTCGGACTCGTCCGCGTGCGCGGCGGCGAGGTCGTCGCCACCGCGGGCTGGCTCATCCAGCCGCCGCCCGGTCACGACGAGTTCATGGAGTGGAACGTCCGCATCCACGGCATCCGGCCGGAGCACGTCGCGACGGCCTCCTCCTGGGCGGATCAGTTCGACCGTCTGTGCGCCTTCGCCGGTGCCGACGTGCTCGTGGCGCACAACGCCGGATTCGACCTCAACGTGCTGCGCCGTGCGGCGGAGGCCACGGGTCAGATCTGCCCGCCCTACCGCTCACTCTGCAGCCTGCAGGTGGCCCGCAAGACCTACCAGCTCGACTCCTACCGGCTCCCGCTCGCCGCGGCCGCCGCCGGGTACGAGGAGTTCTCCCATCACGATGCCCTCGCCGACGCCCGCGCATGCGCGCACATCGTTGTCGATGCCGCTCGGCGCGCCGCGGCCGCCGACGTCTTCGCCCTCGCCGACGCCCTGAGCCTGCGGGTGACCGAGCCCGCCCTCCCCGCCCTGGAGCGCGCGGTCGCCTGAGACCGCTCAGCGGTGCCTCCCGGCGAATGTCCGACCCCGGGGACACGATGGGCCCATGGATGCGCTGACGATCGTTCTGCTCCTCGTGGCCGTGGCCGCGGGCGTCGCCCTGGGCTGGTTCCTGCGCGCGAGTCGGGGCGCCGCCGAGCTCGCCCGTGCCGAGGCCGAACTCGCGGCCGCCCGTGACGATCGCGACCGGCAGTACGACCTGTATCGCGACGCGGTCGAGCACGGCCGCGCGGAGCAGCGCGCCGAGGCCCTGCGTGTGCAGCAGCAGAACGCCGTGCTGCAGGCGCTCGCCCCGGTGCGCGAGAGTCTGCAGCAGATGCAGTCCAAGGTCGCGGCCATCGAGCACGAGCGGCACGAGCAGTTCGGCACTCTCGCGGAGCAGCTGCGGCGTGCGCAGGAGTCCGACGAGGCCCTGCGCGCGACCACGGAATCGCTCGCCGGAGCGCTGAAGTCGACCGCGACGCGCGGGGTGTGGGGCGAAGCACAGCTGCGCCGGGTGGTGGAGGCCGCCGGGCTCACGCGCCACGTCGACTTCGATCTGCAGACCACGATCTCCTCGGACCGCGGGCAGGGGCGCCCCGACATGGTCGTGCGGCTCGCCGGCGGCACGTCGATCGCGGTCGACGCGAAGGTTCCGCTCGACGCCTACCTCGAGGCCTCGGCGCTGCCCGTTGGCGACGCGCACGAGGCGCAGCGTCGCGCACACCTCCAGAAGCACGTGAAGGCCGTGCGCGCACACGTCGACGCCCTGGCGAAGAAGGCGTACTGGTCGGGCCTCGACGCGAGTCCCGAGTTCGTGATCTGCTTCCTGCCGAGCGAGTCGCTGCTCGCGACGGCCATCGACGAAGACCCGACGCTGCTCGACTACGCCTTCAGCCGCCGTGTGGCCCTCGCCTCCCCCGTCAACCTGTGGGCCGTGCTGAAGACCGTCGCCTACACGTGGACGCAGCAGGAGGTGTCGACCGAAGCACGTCGTCTGCTGACCCTGGGCACGCAGCTGTACGAGCGCCTCGGGACGCTCGCCGGTCATGCCGACGATCTGCGCCGGGCGCTCGAGCGCACGGTCGACAGCTACAACCGGTTCGCGGGGTCCCTCGAGTCGCGTGTGCTCGTGACGGCGCGGCAGTTCCCCGGAGTGGACGCGTCCGCGCTCAGCGCTCCGCCCGTCGTCACAGCGGACGGTCGTCGCTTCACCGCGGCGGAGCTGATCGGCACCGGTGGGGCCGGGCCGACCGTCGATGCCGCGCCGACCTCCGAAGCCGCGGCGGCGGTCGAACCCGCATCCACGGCCGTGCCGGTGGACAGCGGCGTGTCACGCACGGCCTCCGGAGCAGCGGAGCCCGCGGCAGCGCCGGGCGAGACCCCGGACCTCCTGGACGGCCTCAGGGCCGACGTCGGCGAGGTGCGACGACGCCTGGATGAGGCGCAGACGTCCCGCCACGAATGAGCCGGAACGGCCAGGACGAGGACGCGTCAGGCGACGCCGGGCACGCCGCTGAGCAGCAGGATGACGAGGCCGCTTGTGGCGAGGAAGGCGCCGATCATCCACCAGGCGCTGATCTCGTGGCCCTCGTCACGTCGAACGCGGAACAGCACGTCGGCCCGACGAGCCGGGTCGACCTGCGGTTTCGCGGGGGCGGCCGGTGTGGTCACGGCGGCCTCGGCATCGGCGCTCACCCGGAGGATGCGTCCCGTGTTGGTGGTGATGATCTTGGTCGGTGCGGCGCTGGTCGAGCCACTCGTGTGCTGCGTTGTCATGCGTTCGCCCTCCTGTGCCTGCGGTGCCTGGCGGCTCCGTCGACGGCGACAAACCCAGTGACAATTGTGACACGACGCCTCGCGCGACCGGTGCCACGGGTCGCGCGCGCCGGTACCGGCTCGATAACGATGGCGTCGCCCGAGACGGGCAGCCTTCGAGCTCAGAGCAGTCGATCAGCCGCGGAAGGAAGTGGTCACAGCCACTTCGACACGAGGTGCTCCGAGGCGATGCGGCGCAGTGTTCCCGAGGCCCCGCGCAGCACGACGCTCTCCGTGTAGACGTAGCCGCGCTCCCGGCGCACCCCCGCCACGAGCTGCCCGTCGGTGACGCCCGTCGCCACGAAGATCGTGTTGTTGCCGCGCACGAGGTCGTCCGCCTCGTACACCCTGTCCATGTCGAGTCCCGCGTCGATCCCGCGCTGGCGCTCGTCGTCGTCCCGCGGCCACAGCCGCCCCTGGATGTGACCGCCGAGGGCCTTGATGGCGCACGCGGTGACGATGCCCTCGGGGCTCCCGCCCACGCCCACGCACATGTCGGTGCGCGCATCGTGGCGGGCCGCGTTGATCCCGCCGGCCACATCGCCGTCGCTCATCAGCCGGGTGCCGGCGCCCGCGTCGCGGATGTCCTGGATCAGCTGCTCGTGCCGTGGACGGTTCAGCACCGACACCACGATCTCGTCGACCGGCTTGTCGAGCGCGCCCGCGAGCCGGCGGATGTTCTCGCCGATCGGGAGCCGGATGTCGACCACGCCCACGCCCGCCGGTCCCGTCACGAGCTTGTCCATGTAGAAGACGCTGGACGCGTCGAGCATCGTGTCGCGGTCGGACACCGCGATCACGGAGAGGGCGTTCTGTCGCCCGGCGGCGGTGAGGGACGTGCCGTCGATGGGGTCGACCGCGATGTCGCACAGCGGGCCCTGCCCGGTACCGACGACCTCGCCGTTGAACAGCATCGGGGCGTTGTCCTTCTCCCCCTCGCCGATCACCACGCGGCCCTGGAAGTCGACCGTGCCGAGGAACGCGCGCATCGCGTCGACCGCGGCACCGTCGGCCGCCTCCTTCGCGCCGCGACCGATGAAGGGCACGGCGCGGATCGCTGCCGCCTCCGTCGCGCGGACGAGCTCCATCGCCAGGTTGCGGTCGGGACGGAGCGGGCTCAGGTCGGCAGTCAGACTCACCATGCGGCCAGCCTAGCTACGTGGGCGCGCGAACAGCCCTCCTTTCCGCCGGTATCTCGCGAAGGAATCGCACTTCTTAACAGCACGGCAGATCGTGCGCCGCCGAACGCTCCGCTCGCCTGCACGAGCCGGACAGGCGCCCCGATAGAGTGGCACCTGTCCCGGCTTCACCTACCGCAGGAGTTCTCATGCCCGTCGCCACCCCGGATCAGTACGCCGAAATGCTCGACCGCGCGAAGGCCGGCGGCTTCGCATACCCCGCGTTCAACGTGTCCAGCTCGCAGACCATCAACGCCGTCCTGCAGGGACTCACCGAGGCCGGCTCCGACGGCATCATCCAGGTCACCACGGGCGGCGCCGACTACTTCGCCGGTCACACGGTGAAGGCCCGCGCGACCGGCGCCCTCGCCTTCGCGCGCTACGCCACCGAGGTCGCCAAGAACTACCCGGTCACCGTCGCGCTGCACACCGACCACTGCCCGAAGGACGCCCTCGCCGGCTTCGTCGAGCCGCTGATCGCCGCCTCCGAGGAAGAGGTCAAGGCCGGCCGCAACCCGATCTTCCAGTCGCACATGTGGGACGGCTCGGCCGTGCCGCTGGCGGAGAACATCGAGATCGCCAAGGAGCTCCTTCCCCGGATGAAGGCGATCAACGCGATCCTCGAGGTCGAGATCGGCGTCGTCGGCGGCGAGGAGGACGGCGTCGCGCACGAGGGCTCGAACGAGGCGCTCTACACGACGTTCGGCGATGTCGACCAGGCCGTGCAGGCGCTGGGCCTCGGCGAGCAGGGCCGCTACATCGCCGCGCTCACGTTCGGCAACGTGCACGGGGTGTACAAGCCCGGCGGCGTGAAGCTGCGCCCCGAGCTGCTGGGCGAGATCCAGGCCGAGGTCGCCGCGAAGTACAACACCGGACCCAAGCCGCTCGACCTCGTCTTCCACGGCGGATCCGGCTCGACCGACGAGGAGATCGCGCTCGCGGTCGCCAACGGCGTCGTCAAGATGAACATCGACACCGACACCCAGTACGCCTACACCCGCGCGATCGCGGACTACATGTTCAAGAACTACGACGGCGTGCTGAAGGTCGACGGCGAGGTCGGCAACAAGAAGCAGTACGACCCCCGCGCCTGGGGCAAGATCGCCGAGTCGGCGATGGCTGCTCGCGTGGTCGAGTCGACGCGTCAGCTCGGTTCGCACGGTCAGTCGAAGAGCTGATCGCAGGATCACGAACGAAGGGGCCCGGCACTGTGCCGGGCCCCTTCTCGTTCACGGGAGATCAGCGGACGGTGCCGGCCGTCTGCTCCAGGTAGGCGAGGAAGGCCGGGTCGTTCATCATCGGCACGGCGAGGCACAGCGACACCACGATCACCGTCACGATCGCGCCGACGACCGGCAGCCACCACGTCAGGCGACCACGGCGGAGGCGCCGGATCGACAGCGCCGCCGTGATGCACCAGCCCAGGACCAGCACGATCGCCGCGATCGTCCCCCAGGGACGACCCATGGCGTAGTTGGTGAACTCCCCCTCGATCCCGAGGATCGACATGGTCTCGTTCATGACGCGGCCGATATTGAGGTAGGACAGTCCGGTCACCACGACGTTCACGAGGCCGTAGGCGAGCAGCGCGATGGTCACGATCCGGTCGACGGGCCGGCGGCGCGGGGCGTCCACCGCCGGGGCCGGCGCGGGCGCCGGGGCGGGGAACGCCGGAGCCGTGGGCGCCGGCACGGCCTCGTCGATGAGCGGCAGACCGCGCGCCAGGCGCTGCTCCTCCGGCGTCGCGATCTCACCGTAGCGCGGGCGCTGATCTGTCATGCCGCCATGCTAACGCGCGTGTCTCCGACCGGCTCCCAGCCGAAGACCTCCGGAGACGGTGGCGGCCCCGGAGAAGTGGGGACTCCTCGGGGGCCGCGGGAGAGGAGCACTGGGGACGCTCCTCATCCAGGTCGGTCGCCGGCGCTGGGGACGCCTCTGGCGATCGGCAGCGCTCTGTATCGCGCTGCTCCTTCCATGGTAGGAACCCGCGGCCGGAAGAACCAGGGGTCGGAATTCAGATAGTGAACTCGTCGCCCTGCCCGCTGCCGAGCGCGTCGGCCCCGAGCTGCAGCGACAGATTGCGGGCGGAGCGCTGCAGGCGGGAGACGAGCCGGCGATCCACCACCGCCTGGTCCGCCGGCAGCGAGATCGCGAGCGAGGCCGTCACCCCGGGGGCGATCACCGGCACCGCCACGCACGTCGCGCCGATCGCGTACTCCTCCTGGTCGACAGCCCAGCCCGGCGACTGCTCCAGCTGGGTGAGCAGTGTCCGCCGGTCGCTGATGGTCCGCGGGGTAAGCTCCTCCAGGCGGTGACGCGACAGGTAGTCCCGACGCTCCTCGTCGGGCAGCTCGGCCAGGATCTGCTTGCCGAGGGCCGTGGCATGCGCGCTGGAGTGCAGCCCGACCCACAGCTCGACCCGGGGGTTGCGTTCCGCGTCGACGATGTCCACGAGATGCAGCTCACCGTCCGCGAAGCGCGAGAGATAGGCCGTCGCGCCGAGGTCCTCGGTGACTGCCCGGAGCGCCGCGCGCACGCGGGCCAGGAACACGCCGCGCGAGTCGCCCTGCTGCTGGAACGCCGGAAACCGGGTGCCGAGCACGAGGCCGTCGGGCTCCGCGCTCAGGTAGCCCTCGTGCACGAGCGTACGCACCAGGTTGTACGTGGTGCCGGGAGTGAGACCCGTGATCGCGGCGAGCATCTTGGGCGGCAGCGGTCGCGGGGAGTTCGCGACGATGTCGACGAGGCGGAGCGCGCGCTGCACCGACCCGATGAGGGTCGGCTCCGCCTCCGCCGCGCTCAACGCTACGCGCCTCCTCCGGCGGAGGCACGGCCTCCGAGGGCGCGGGCGTCGCGCTGGCCGGACGGGTCCTGACGCAGCTCCTTCGGCAGGGAGAACATCAGGTCCTCCTCCGCGGTGCGCACCTCCTCGACGTCGCGGTACCCCGCGTGGCCGATCGCGTCGAGCACCTCGCGCACCAGCACCTCCGGCACCGAGGCGCCGCTGGTGACACCGACGGTCTCGACGCCGTCGAGCCACTCCTGCTGGATCTCCTCGGCGTAGTCGACCCGGTACGCCGCCTTCGCCCCGTACTCGAGCGCGACCTCGACCAGGCGCACACTGTTGGAGGAGTTGGCCGATCCGACCACGATCACCAGATCCGCGCCCGCCGCGACCTTCTTGATCGCGACCTGGCGGTTCTGGGTGGCGTAGCAGATGTCGTCGGACGGCGGGTTGTGCAGCTCGGGGAAGCGGGTGCGCAGACGATTGACGGTCTCCATCGTCTCGTCGACCGAGAGCGTCGTCTGCGACAGCCACACCACCTTCGACGGGTCCTTCACCTGGACGGTGTCGGCCTCCTCGGGAGAGTTGACGACCGTGACGTGATCGGGGGCCTCGCCCGCGGTGCCCTCGACCTCCTCGTGTCCGTCGTGCCCGATCAGGAGGATCTCGAAGTCGTCGCGCGCGAACCGCACCGCCTCACGGTGCACCTTCGTCACGAGCGGGCAGGTCGCGTCGATCGCGTGCAGTCCCCGGTCGGACGCGGCGTTCACCACGGCGGGAGAGACCCCGTGCGCGCTGAAGACGACGTGGGCTCCCTCGGGCACCTCGTCGACCTCCTCGACGAAGATCGCCCCCTTCGCCTCGAGCTCGGTGACGACGTGGATGTTGTGCACGATCTGCTTGCGCACATAAACCGGGGCGCCGTAGCGCTCGAGGGCCTTCTCCACCGCCACCACAGCGCGATCCACGCCGGCACAGTATCCGCGCGGCGCGGCGAGCAGCACGCGCTTGCGTCCTGGCACCGGGTTATCCTGAAGCCGCCCTGCCGCCGCACGCACGCGAGGAAGGCGGGGGACGGGAAGATGCACGGCTGTCGAGGTCACACCGGAATTCTATCGCCGTACAGCTGTGCGAGGCCGGGGAGAGCCCGGGCGGGAACGGGAGCAGATGACAGTCTTCGAAGCGACGACCGGACCGGGTGAGACCCCGCCCGCCGACGCCGTCGCCCCGCGTGACTCCACCGCACAGGCACCCACCTCCGTCGCCCGGCTCAACGCCACCATCCGCGACTTCGTCGCCCGCTGGAACACGGTGTGGGTCGAGGGCGAGATCACGTCGTGGAACCAGCGCGCCGGGAACGTGTTCGCCCGGCTGAAGGACACGCGCTCCGACGCGCAGATCTCGATCCGGATCTGGTCGAGCGTGCGCGGGCGCATCCCTGCCGATCTCGGCGTCGGCGACCACGTGGTCGCGGCGGTCAAGGCGGACTACTTCGTGAAGTCGGGCGACTTCAGCTTCGCGGTCTCGGCCATGAAGCACGTCGGCCTCGGCGATCAGCTCGAGCGCCTGGAGAAGCTGCGCGTGCAGCTGCGGCAGGAGGGGCTCTTCGACGCCGGCCGAAAGCTGCGCCTCCCCTTCCTCCCGCACGTGATCGGACTCATCACGGGCGAGCGCTCCGACGCCGAGAAGGACGTGCACCGCAACGCCGAGCTGCGGTGGCCGCAGGTGCGCTTCCGCACCGAGTACGCGGCCGTCCAGGGCGACCGCTGCGTGCCCGACACCCTGGCCGCACTCGCCCGGCTCGACGCCGACCCCGACGTGGACGTGATCATCATCGCCCGCGGCGGCGGCGACCCCCAGACGCTCCTGGGCTTCAGCGACGAGCGGCTGGTGCGCGCGGTCGCGGCCGCGCGCACCCCGGTCGTCAGCGCCATCGGGCACGAGAACGACCATCCGCTCCTCGACGACGTTGCCGACCTCCGTGCCTCCACCCCGACGGACGCCGCCAAGCGCGTGGTGCCCGACGTGGGCGAGCAGCGCGCGCTGATCGCCCAGCTCCGGTCGCGCGCGACCACGCGGGTCACGCAGCGCCTCACCCACGACATGGCTCAGCTCGAGCAGCTGCGGTCGCGACCGGTCCTGCGCTCGCCCGATCCGATCATCGACACCCGCGCGCAGGAGTCCTGGCTGCTGGTGTCGCGCGGACGTGATGCCGTGCAGCGCCAGCTCGACGATGCCAGCCGTCGCACCAGCGAGCTGCGGGCGTCGCTGCGTGCCCTCTCCCCCGCCGCGACCCTCGCCCGCGGCTATGCGATCGCGCACCTCGACGGGGGCGTGATCCTGCGGGATGCGGCGGACGCCCCGGCCGGCAGCGCCCTGACGATCACGGTCGACCGCGGGTCGGTCGCCGCGCGCTCGGAGGGCGAGATCGCGGAAGGCGCCTGAACCGGGCGCGTCCGTGCCACGACGTAGGATGGAGGAGTGAGCGCGCTGAACGACACCCCTGTGGACACGCTGTCGTTCGAGGCCGCCCGGGACGAGCTCGTCCGCGTCGTCGCCGAGCTGGAGCAGGGCGCTCCGACCCTCGAGCAGTCGCTGGCGCTGTGGGAGCGCGGAGAAGCGCTCGCCGCCCGCTGCGAGGAATGGCTTCTGGGCGCCAAGCGCCGCCTGGAAGCGGCACGCGCCGCCGCCGGTGACGCCGAGACGGACGGGGCGTCATGAGCAAGGGGCCCGCCATCAACGCCGACCTCGGCCGTCCGGAGACGGCGGAGGAGACCGCGGCCCGCAAGGCCGCATCCAGCAAGGCGTATCGATCCAGCCAGACCGTCCGCAACCTGGTCGCCGCGCTCCTCGTGACCCTCGCGGTCGTGCTCGTCATCGTGCTCGTGGTCCCGCGCGGCGAGCCGGTGGCGCAGAAGCCCATCGACGTCGCGGGCATCGCCGCCGATGTCGAGTCGTCCATGGGCGGGCCCGTGATCGTGCCGGAGACCGGGAAGTTCTGGCGCGTCAACGCCGCGGAGCTGCAGAGCGGAGCCACGGTCGTCTGGGAGGTCACGCTCGCCCCCGCGGCCCAGGACGAGCGCGGGTTCATCAAGCTCGCGCAGGCCTTCGACGCCGATGCCTCCTGGGCCCCGCAGCGCCTGAACGGCATCGCCCCCACCGACACGATCCGCATCGGCGGGCTGGAGTGGGACGTGTACAAGCCAGGAAACGCCGGCGCCGACGCCAACATCTCGTACGCCATCGGCACGCAGGCCGGCGACGACTACGTGCTCCTCTACGGCTCCCGCTCGCCGGACTCGACCGCCGAGTTCGCCGAGTCGCTCGTCCCTCAGATCCGCACCGTCACGGAGGCCCGATGACCCACCCGCTCACTCCTTCCGCCGCCTGGACGCAGATGCAGGAAGGCAACCGCCGCTTCGTCCGCGACGAGCCGCAGCACCCGAACCAGAACGTCGCGCGCCGCAAAGACCTGACCGCCGCCCAGCACCCGGTCGCCACGCTCTTCGGATGCGCCGACTCCCGCCTCGCGGCGGAGATCATCTTCGACCTGGGCCTCGGCGACCTGTTCGTGGTGCGCAACGCCGGTCAGGTGATGGGCGAGTCGATCGTCGCGAGCCTGGAGTACGCGGTCGCGGTGCTGGAGGTGCCGCTCATCGTGGTGCTCGCGCACGACTCGTGCGGCGCGGTGCGAGCCGCGATCGACGGCACCGCGATCGACGCGGCACCGCTCCCCCCGCACATCTGGAAGCTGATCGCGCCGATCGTGCCCGCCGCCCGCAAGGTGCTGGCGGAGAGCGGGGGTGCCACGGTCGCCGACATCGACGCCGAGCTGGTCGGCCGCGAGCACCTGCGCAACACGGTGCACGACCTGCTGCAGTCGTCGGAGATCATCAGCAACGCCGTCGCCGAGGGCCGCCTCGGGATCGTCGGCGCCAACTACCGTCTGGCCGAGGGCGAGGCTGTGCCCGTCATCACGGTCGGGATCGACACCGAGGGGACCGTCCCCGCAACCAAGGAGGGTTCGGAATGACCGACGCCAACCAGCTCAGCGGCGCGAACGAGCAGGGCTACCGCATCGAACACGACACGATGGGTGAGGTGCGTGTGCCCGTGAACGCGCTCTACGGTGCGCAGACGCAGCGCGCCGTGGAGAACTTCCCGATCTCCGGCAAGGGCCTGGAGTCGGCGCAGATCGCCGCGCTCGCGCGCATCAAGAAGGCGGCGGCGCTGGCGAACAAGGAGCTCGGCACACTCGACGGTGCCATCGCCGACGCGATCGCCCAGGCCGCCGACCAGGTGGCGTCCGGCGCCCACGACGGCGAGTTCCCGGTCGACACGTACCAGACCGGCTCCGGCACGTCCTCGAACATGAACATGAACGAGGTGCTGGCCACTCTCGCCACGCGCATCCTCGGCGCGACGGTGCACCCGAACGACCACGTCAACGCCTCGCAGTCGTCGAACGACGTGTTCCCCACCTCCGTGCACATCGCGGTCACGCAGGCCCTGATCGACACACTGATCCCCGCGCTCGACCACCTCGCCGTCGCGCTGGAGGCCAAGGCCGAGCTGTGGAAGGACGCGGTCAAGTCCGGCCGCACGCACCTCATGGATGCGACGCCGGTCACCCTCGGACAGGAGTTCGGCGGCTACGCCCGTCAGATCCGCCTGGGCATCGAGCGCGTGCAGTCCGCCCTCCCCCGCGTGGCCGAGGTCCCGCTGGGCGGCACGGCGGTCGGCACCGGCATCAACACGCCGCTCGGGTTCCCGCAGAAGGTCATCGAGCTGCTCGCCGCCGAGACCGAGCTGCCCATCACCGAGGCCAAGGACCACTTCGAGGCGCAGGCCAACCGCGACGGCCTGGTCGAAGCCTCCGGCGCGCTGCGCACGATCGCGGTGTCGCTCACCAAGATCAACAACGACCTCCGGTGGATGGGCTCCGGCCCCAACACGGGTCTGGGCGAGCTGCACATCCCCGATCTGCAGCCGGGCTCCTCGATCATGCCGGGCAAGGTCAACCCGGTCGTTCCCGAGGCCGTGCTGATGGTGTGCGCCCGTGTCATCGGCAACGACGCGACCGTGGCGTGGGCCGGTGCGTCCGGCGCGTTCGAGCTGAACGTGGCGATCCCGGTCATGGGCACCGCGCTGCTCGAGTCGATCCGCCTCCTTGCGAACGCCTCGCGCGTGCTGGCCGACAAGACGATTGTCGGCCTGCAGGCGAACCTCGACCGTGCCGCCGCGTTCGCGGGCATGAGCCCGTCGATCGTGACGCCGCTGAACAAGCTGATCGGCTACGAGGCCGCCGCGAAGATCGCGAAGCACTCTGTCGCGAAGGGCATCACGGTGCGCGACGCGGTGATCGACCTGGGCTACGTCGAGCGCGGCGAGCTGACGATGGAGCAGCTGGACGAGAAGCTCGACCTGCTGTCGATGACCCACCCCGGATGATCACCGGTCGCTGAGACGACGGATGCCGCGAGGACCTGGTCCCCGCGGCATCCGCCTTTTCCCGGCCTCGTCAGCTGAGCTCTCCGCCCTCCAGGAGTTCGGTGACGAGGGCCGCGATCGCGGAGCGCTCGGAGCGGGTGAGGGTCACATGGCCGAAGAGGTCGTGCCCCTTGAGCGTCTCGATCACGCTGGCGATGCCGTCGTGGCGTCCGACGCGGAGGTTGTCGCGCTGACCGACGTCGTGCGTGAGGATCACGCGAGAGTTCTGCCCCATGCGGCTGAGCACCGTGAGCAGCACGTTGCGCTCGAGGGACTGCGCCTCGTCGACGATCACGAACGCGTCGTGCAGCGAGCGCCCGCGGATGTGGGTGAGCGGGAGCACCTCGAGCATCCCCCGTTCGACGACCTCGTCGATCACGTTGCCCGAGACGACCGACCCGAGGGTGTCGTACACCGCCTGACCCCAGGGGTTCATCTTCTCGCCCTGATCGCCGGGGAGGTACCCGAGCTCCTGGCCGCCCACGGCGAACAGCGGCCGGAAGACGATGATCTTCTTCTGCTGCTGCCGCTCCAGCACCGCTTCCAGTCCGGCGCACAGGGCGAGGGCCGACTTGCCCGTTCCGGCACGCCCGCCGAGCGACACGATGCCCACCTCGGGGTCGAGCAGCAGGTCGATGGCGATGCGCTGTTCGGCCGAGCGGCCGTGCATCCCGAAGATGTCGCGGTCGCCGCGCACCAGCCGGAACTCGCCGTCGCCGGTGACGCGTCCGAGCGCCGATCCGCGCTCCGAGTGGATGATGAGACCCGTGTTGACGGGGAGCCCGTTGACGTCTTCGCTGATCCCGACCTCGCTCTCATAGAGGTCGCTGATGTCGTCGCCGGACAGGTCGAGGCTCGCGATGCCGGTCCACCCGGAGTCCACGGCCTGCTCGGCGAGGTACTCCTCGGCGCGCAGGCCGAGCGACGCGGCCTTGACCCGCATCGGGAGGTCCTTCGAGACGATCGTGACGTCCTGTCCGTCCTGTGCGAGGTGCATGGCGACGGAGAGGATGCGGCTGTCGTTGTCGCTCAGGCGGATGCCGACGGGCAGCACGGAGAGGTCGGTGTTGCCGAGGTCGACGCGGAGCGTGCCGCCCTCGCCGACCTCGACCGGGAAGTCCAGACGCCCGTGCTCGACCCGGAGGTCGTCCAGGTGACGGAGCGCCTGGCGGGCGAAGTAGCCGATCTCGGGGTCGTGCCGCTTGCCCTCGAGCTCGCTGATGACCACGACGGGCAGCACGATCGAGTGCTCCGCGAATCGGAAGAATGCCTGCGGATCGCTCAGCAAGACCGACGTGTCGAGCACGTAGGTGCGCAGGTCCTGATCGGGCTGCGCGGCCGAGGTGCTTCTCGAGGACTGACGGGTGGACTGCTGCGCGGTGCTGGCGGTGTGCTGCGCTGAACGTGTGGTCACGACCCACTCCCGACCCGGGGATTCCCGGCTATGCGAACGAGTCGACCAGGGGGTCACGAGTCGCGAACCTGGAGGCCGACCCGACCGGGCGCCTTGCCCGATGCCTTGACCGTACGACCGCTCCCCGGATTAACACGGGCTCGACACGCCAGCGAATATTAAGAGCCGATGAACGTCGTCTGGCCGAACGCCTGCAGGGTCTCGTCCAGCAGGCGGAGCGTCTCGGCGTCGGTCCCGGCGTGGGGCGCGATCCGGATCGACGATCCGCGGGCGGTCACGACGATGCCGGCGTTCGCGAGGGCGGCGGCGAGTCGCGCGGGCTCCTCGGGCGCGAGGGCCACGATGCCGGCGCGGTGCTCGCGTTCGCGCGGCGACACGACCTCGATGCCGTGTCGGTCCGCGATCTCGATCACGGTGTCGACGTGCTCCGCGAGCCGCGACTCGATCGCCGCGACCCCGGCGTCGCGCACGTCGCGTGCTCCGATCGCGAGGCGCCCTGCAGCCAGGGTGTCGGGCACGCTGACGGTGTAGGCGCGCGCGGACTCGGAGGGACCGGGGAGCGCGTCGACCACCAGCCCGGTCGCCGTCGTGCCGGTGATGCCGGAGAGGACCGGGGTGATGCGCTCTCTGGCGCGCGGGGAGAACCAGGCGAAGCCGCTCCCCCTGGCCGCTCTGAGCCACTTGTAGCCGTGGCCGATCACCACGTCGGCTGCGGTGTAGTCCACGTCGACGACGCCGAACGACTGGACCGCATCCACGATCAGCAGCCGGTCGGGCCCGAGCACGTCGCGCAGCGCCGCGAGGTCGACGCGGTACCCCGTCCGGAAGTCGACGTGGCTGACGACCAGCGCGGTGACCTCGTCGTCCAGCACCGCGGCCACGGCCTCCGGTGAGACCCGGCCGTCGGCGGGTGTGATCCACCGCGGCGTCAGGGCCCGGTCCGACGCGGCCGATGCGCGCTCCAGCGTGAGGCTGACGCTCGGGAACTCCGCGGTGGACGCGACGACGGTGCCGGTGAGGCCGTACAGCGCGTGCTGCAGCCCGTGCGTGGAGGACGGCTGCAGGGTGACGTCCGCGGCGTCTGCTCCCAGCAGCTCCGCGACCGTCTCCTGCGCCTGGCCGATGCGCTCCGCGACGAGCGCGAGGGACGACGGTCGCCCGCTCGCGAGGAGATCCGCATCCGCGAACACCTCCTCGCGCACCGAGGGCGAGAGGGGTCCGAAGGCCGCCCAGTTCAGATAGCCGGGTTCGGTGTCGAACGTGCCGACGTAGTCCTCGAGTGCGCTCACGTCGTCATTGTGGCACGGTGCGGTGCCACGGCCTCAGCGACCGAAGCGGCGGTCGCGGTCGGCATAGTCGCGGATCGCGCGGAGGAAGTCGACCTGGCGCAGATCGGGGCCGAGCGCCTCCACGAAGTAGAACTCGCTGTGCGCGCTCTGCCACAGCAGGAAGTCGCTCAGGCGCTGCTCTCCGCTGGTGCGGATCACGAGATCGGGATCGGGCTGCCCGCCCGTGTAGAGGTGCTCGCCGATCATCTCGGGCGTGAGGTGTGCGGCGAGGTCTTCCATCGTGCCGCCGGAGGCCTCGTGCTTCGTGATGATGCTGCGCACCGCGTCGACGATCTCGTTGCGACCGCCGTATCCGACCGCGAGGTTCACATGGAGCCCGGTGTGGTCCTTCGTACGCTCTTCCGCAGCGGCGAGGACGGCCGCGAGCTCCGCGGGAAGGATGTCGGAGCGGCCCACGTGCTGCACCCGCCAGTTGCCCTCCTGCGACAGCGCCTCCGCGAGCTCGGCGATGATCTCGATGAGATCCGCGAGCTCCGCCGAGTCGCGCTTGCGCAGGTTGTCGCTGGAGAGCAGGTAGAGGGAGACGACCCGCACGCCGAGCTCGTCGCACCAGCCGAGGAACTCGTGCATCTTGGCGGCACCGGCGCGGTGTCCCTCCGCCGGGGTGGCGAAGCCGAGCTGGCGCGCCCAGCGACGGTTGCCGTCGATCATCATGGCCACGTGGTGCGGAACGGAGGCCGGATCGAGGTGACGACGCAGCCGGCTGGTGTACAGCCGGTACAGCGGCCCGCGGCCCGGGCTCTCGCGTGACATCACCCACCTACGCTACCCTGCCGTGCGCCGGCGCGCGGCGTGCGGATCCCGCGGGCATGTGCCGTCGACGGCATGCGACGCGGCTTAGAGTGAGGGCGTGAGCACTTCCGACGAGCCCGGCACCGATGTCCCCAAACTGCCGCTCCTCGAGGCGGCTGCCGTTGATGCGGCGACCGAGATCAAGCCCACCTGGCGCGGGTGGATCCATGCGGGCACGTTCCCCGTGGCGATCGCGGCCGGCGTGGTGCTGATCGTCCTGTCGCACGGCGCGCCGGCCAAGTGGGCCGCGGCGGTCTTCATGGCCACGTCGCTGCTGCTGTTCGGCAACTCGGCGATGTACCACCGCTTCAACTGGCGGCCGCGGGTCAAGGTGATCCTCAAGCGCATCGATCACGCGAACATCCTGCTGCTCATCGCCGGCACGTACACGCCGATCGCGACGCTCGCCCTTCCCCCGGACAAGGGCGCGCTCCTGCTGATCCTGGTGTGGAGCGGGGCCCTCCTCGGGATCCTGTTCCGCGTCTTCTGGATCAACGCGCCCCGGTGGCTGTATGTCGCGCTCTACCTGCTGCTGGGCTGGGCGGCGGTGATGTACATCGTCGACCTGCTCAACGCGAACGTGGCGATGATGGTGCTGGTGATCGTCGGCGGCCTGCTCTACACGGGCGGGGCGATCGTCTACGCGCTGAAGAAGCCCAACCCCTGGCCCGGCCATTTCGGCTTCCACGAGATCTTCCACGTGTGCACGGTGCTGGCGTTCCTGTGCCACTGGACCGCGTGCCTGCTCATCGCGCTGGAGCCGCTCTCCCCCTCGCTCGGCGCCCCGTGACGCCACGGTGAGGCGTCAGCGGCCGTCCGGACGCCCGTCGTCGCTCGCGTCCTCCGGCGCCGCGGTCGACGCGTCGTCCGCGTCGGGTCCGGCCTGCGCCGCCTGCGCGGCCTGCTCGGCATCCAGTTCCTCGCGCACCTCTTCGCGATACCGCACGCGGCGGATGCGGCGGTTCATGTCCCAGATGAGCAGGATGACCGCGAGGGCCACCACGACGATCGCGGCGAAGCCGACGAACCCCGGGGTCACGGCCTCCGGCGCCACGGTCATGGAGGGCGTGGGCATCGGAGTCTCGGACAGAGCACGCATGAATCGGCCTTTCGTACGCAGGTCGCATAACCTGGTATCACCAGCCTAACGACCGGAAGACCCTCCCTGTGACGACCGCCACCGAGCTCGACGAACGCTACGGCCGAACCCGACGCCGCCGGCTCCCCTGGATCATCGCCGGAGCGATCGCCCTGGTCGTCGTCGGCGCCTTCGCCTGGATGACGGTCGCGCAGTCGATGAGCTCCGTCGACGCCGACGACCTGGGCTTCGAGCTCGTCGACGAGCACGCGGTCGACGTGCGCTTCCAGGTGACCGGCGTGCAGGGCAAGGACGTCGTCTGCGTGCTCGAGGCGCTCGACGAGGAGTTCGGGGTGGTCGGCTGGAAGGTCGTCGAACTCCCCGCCACGGATCGTCACTCGCAGACCCGTTCGGAGCGCATCCCCACGGTCGCGGAAGCCACGACAGGTTTGGTGAACACCTGCTGGGTCGCCTAGACTGGGGGCAGACAGACGACGCCCCGGCCCGTGCCGGGGCGTCTTGGCATATCCCCCGCGGTTGCTCGGCGGGATCCCGATAGAAGGAGCTTCGTCATGTCCACGGACGCTCAGGTTCCGTTCCTCACGCAGGAAGCGTACGACCGGCTCGTCGCCGAGCTGGAGCACCTCTCCACCGTCGGCCGCGACGAGATCGCCAAGCGCATCGAGGCCGCCCGCGAGGAGGGCGACCTCAAGGAGAACGGCGGCTACCATGCCGCGAAGGACGAGCAGGGCAAGCAGGAGGCGCGCATCCGCACCCTGGAGAGCCTGCTGAAGACCGCGAAGGTCGGCGAGGCGCCCGCCAGCCGCGGCATCGTCGAGCCCGGTACGGTCGTCACCGCGGTCGTGGCCGGCGGCGAAGAGGTCTTCCTGCTGGGCAGCCGCGAGATCGCGGCGGGCAGCGACCTCGACGTCTACAGCGAGGCGAGCCCGCTCGGACAGGCCATCCTGGGCCTCAAGGTCGGCGAGAAGTCGTCGTACGAGGCGCCGAACGGTCGCGCCATCAGCGTCGAGATCGTCAACGTCGAGACCTACACGGGCTGAGCCCCCGCGAACGACACAGCGCCCCTCGTCCACACGGACGAGGGGCGCTGTCGTGTGCGCGGGTGGCTCAGTCGAGCACGACGAGGGGGGCGAAGCCCGCGCGCCGCAGCGTGTCGAGCGTGTGCTCGGAGTGCTCCGGTCCGCGCGTCTCCACGCTCAGCTCGAGGATGACGTCGCTGATCTGGAGACCGTGGCCGTGCCGGGTGTGCATGGCCTCGATGACGTTCGCTCCCGCCTCGGCGATCAGCTCCGACACGCGGGCGAGCTGGCCCGGCCGGTCCGGCAGAGGGATCCGGATCGTGAGGTAGCGCCCCGAGGCGGCGAGGCCGTGAGCCACGACGCGCTGCAGCAGGAGCGGGTCGATGTTGCCGCCGGACAGGACGGCCATGGTCGTGCCGTTCGGCGACACCTTGCCCGCGAGGATCGCCGCGACCCCCGCGGCCCCCGCCGGCTCCACGACCACCTTCGCCTGCTCCAGCAGCAGGACGATCGCGCGCGCCAGGTCGTCGTCGGACACCGTCACGACCTCGTCCACGAGATCGCGGATGATCCCGAAGGGCACGTCGCCCGGACGCGCGACCAGGATCCCGTCGGCGATGGTCGGCCGCGTGACGATGTCGACCGGCTCCCCCGCCTCCAGCGACGGCGGCACGGCAGCGGCGTTCTCAGCCTGCACCCCGATCACCCGGACGGTGCGGCCGAGCTCCGCCGCGCGCGCCTTGACCGCCGCCGCGACGCCCGCGATGAGGCCGCCGCCGCCGATGCCGAGCACGACCGTGTCGACCTCGGGCGCGTCGGCGAGCAGTTCGAGGCCGAGCGTGCCCTGACCGATCACGACGTCGCGGTGGTCGAACGGGTGGATGAGCACGGCCCCGGTGCGCTCGGAGAACTCCGCGGCCAGGCGCAGCGAGGTCGCCACCGTCTCGCCCTCCAGCACGACCTCGGCACCGTAGCCGCGCGTGGCGAGGAGCTTGGGAACCGGCACGCCCAGCGGCATGAAGATCGTGGCGGGGATGCCGAGCGCCTGGGCGGCCAGCGCGACCCCCTGCGCGTGGTTGCCCGCCGATGCCGCGACGACGCCGCGCGAGCGCTCCTCCGCGCTGAGCCGGGAGAGCCGGTACGCCGCACCGCGGATCTTGAACGACCCGGTGCGCTGCAGATTCTCCATCTTCAGCAGCACGGGAGCGCCGAGGGCGTCGGAGAGGGCCCGGGAGGGCAGGGTCGGCGTGTGCGAAATCACCTCAGCCAGACTCTGAGCGGCGTGCTCGAACTCGGTCAGGCTGGGGACTTGGCTCATCGATTCCTCCGTGTCCGCTGTCGCGGGACTGTGCTCCAGATCAGGTCTCCGCTCGGACCGACGCCGGTGCGCCACGAGCCCGAGCTGATGGTGACCGCGGCGACGTTCACGAACGCCGCCAGCGGTACGGCGAACAGGGCGCCGGGGATGCCCGCGATCATCGCGCCACCCGCGACCACGAGCACGACGGCGAGCGGGTGCACCTTGACGGCCGAGCCCATCATGATCGGCTGCAGGATGTGCCCCTCGATCTGCTGTACCGCCAGGACGACCACCAGCATCCACAGCGCGATCCACGGGCCGTTGTAGACGAGCGCGAGGAACACCGCGACGGCGCCGGTGACGACCGCACCCACGATCGGGATGAACGAGCCGAGGAAGACGAGCACGGCGACCGGAAGCGCGAGCGGCACCTGGAGCAGGAACGCGCCGAGTCCGATGCCGATCGCGTCGATCGTCGCCACGAACAGCTGCGTGCGGGCGTAGTTGACGATCGTCGCCCAGCCGTTGCGCGCGGCCCCGTCGACCGCGGGACGAGCGCGACGCGGGAAGACCTTGAGCGTCCAGCGCCAGATGCCGGCGCCGTCCGCGAGCAGGCAGATGAGGATGAACAGCGCCAGCAACGCGCCCGTGGCCACGTGACCGACGGTCGTGCCGATCGCGAGGGCGCCGGTCCACAGCAGTTGCGCCTGTTCGGAGATGAGGTCGAGACCCTGCTGGAGATAGTCGGCGATCTGGGTGTCGGAGAGGTTCAGCGGCCCGTCGTGCAGCCAGACCTGGAACTGATCGAACGCCTCGGTGGTGCGCTGCTGGACGTCGGGCAGCTGCTCCCTGACCTGCCACACCACGAGCCACATGAGACCCGTGACGATCGCGACCGTGCCGATCAGCGAGATCGCGATCGCGAGCCAGCGCGGCACGCCGCGCCGCAGCATCCACGAGAAGGCCGGCCACAGCAGCGCCGTGATGAGGATCGCGACCATGAGCGGGATGACGAGGAGCTTCAGCAGCATCACGAGCCAGATGAAGACGCCGATGGCTGCCGCGATCAGCAACAGGCGCCAGGCGTAGCTCGCGGTGATGCGCAGCGGCAGAGGCACGGCCTCGTCGGCCTCGGTGGTCACGGTCCGGTCGGTGGAAACGGGGCGCGGACGGAACAGATCGCGCAGCCGGGGTCGCTGGTCCTCGCTCATCGCCTCAGTCTACGGTCATGCGGTATGCCGCTCGGCGCATCTACCCCGCGAGAGAGATGTCCGACACCGGCGTTACGCTGGCCGCGTGACCGACTCCCTCAGCTCCGCGCAGGTACGCCGCATGGCACTCGCCGCGCAGGGGTTCACACGCGCGCGACCCGCTGCCGTCTCCAACCGCCACCTGCACCGCGTGATGGAGCGGCTCGGAGTGCTGCAGATCGACTCGGTCAACGTGTTCGCCCGGTCGCACTACCTGCCGCTGTTCTCCCGGCTCGGCGCGTACGATCCGGGCCTGCTCGACCGGCTCTTCCTGTCGCGCACCACGCACTACGTCGAGTACCTCGCTCACGAGGCCACGTTCATCCCGGTCGAGGACTGGCCGCTCTGGCGGTTCCGCATGGACGCGTTCCGCCGTCGGTGGGCCGGCGAGGACTCGTGGCTCAGCACCAACGCCCGCACGGTCGCGTGGGTGCAGGCGGAACTGCGCGACCGTGGCCCGCTCCGCCCCGCCGACCTGCGCGCCGACGCTCCCCGCGAGCGCGGCACATGGTGGGACTGGGACGAGGTCAAGCTCGCCCTCGAGCACCTGTGGCGCACGGGAGACGTGGCCGTCAGCGGGCGGCGCGGCTTCGAGCGCACTTACGCCCTGGCGGAGCACGTCATCCCGGAGCACATCCGCGCGCGCGACGTCTCCCGCGACGACGCGATCCGCGAGCTCATCCGCCGCGCGGCCCGCTCGAGCGGCGTGGCGACCACGTCCGACCTCGCGGACTACTACCGCATCCGAGACCGCGCCACCATCGGCAGGGCGATCGCCGAGCTGGAGGACACGGGCGAGCTGCTGCCGGTGCGCGTGCGGGGATGGGAACGCGCCGGTCGCCCGCTCCCCGCGTGGCGCCACCGCGACGCCGTTCTCCCCCGCCGCGTCGAGGCGGCCGCGATCCTCACGCCGTTCGACCCCGTGGTGTGGTTCCGCGAGCGCGCGCTCCGCGCCTTCGAGCTCGACTACCGCATCGAGATCTACGTGCCGGCGGCCAAGCGCCGTTACGGCTACTACTCCCTCCCGGTCCTGGTGGGCGACCGCATCGTGGCGCGGGTCGACCTCAAGGCCGAGCGCGCCGGCTCCACGCTGCAGGTGCAGTCGGCGTGGTGGGAGCCGCAGGCACGGCCCGACGACGCGGAGGCGATCGCGCGGGAACTGCGGCTCGCCGCCGCGTGGCAGGGGCTCGAGCACGTGTCGGTGTCGGGCTGGGGAGATGCCACCTCCGCGCTGCACGACGCCCTGGCGACGAGCGACGGAGCACCGGTGCGGCGGCACGTGCACGAGCGGGAGGGCGCGGCGTGAGAAGGCGCCTCCGGTGGGCGGCGGCGATCGCCGCGGCGGTCGTGGTGGCCGCCGTCGGAGGCTGGATCGTGTTCGCGTCGCTGCGGTCGCCGTCACCGGATGAGGCGGCCCTCGCCTACCTGCACGCGGTGGAGTCGGGCGACCCGAAGGCGGTCGAGGCGACGGGCGCGGAGGTCAGCGCGACGGCGCTCGCGGCGCTCGATGGGGCGACCGAACGCATCGCCCGGCCCGCCGTGACCGGGACCCACGGGACCGGCGAGAACCGGCGCGTCGAGGTGTCTTTCCGACTCGGCGGTGAGGAGCACGACGCGACCCTGTCGATGAGCGCGGTGAACGGTCGCTGGGTCGTGGACGGCTCGTGGCTCGGTGCGGTCACGCCGAGCACGACGGCCGGCACCGCGGTCGCGATCGGCGCAGCGACGCTCCCCGCCGGCGACGACACCGTCCTGCTGCCGGGCACCTACGCGGTCGCGGCGGCCCCGGCCGCTCTGCTCGACGGGACCAGCGAGGTCACGGTGCTTCCCGGCGAGACGACCGCGGTCGAGGTGGACGCCTCCCTTCGGCCCGGGGCCACGGAGGCCGCGCAACAGCACCTCGACGACCACCTGACGGCGTGCACGACTCCGGCGCCCTCTCCGCCCCCGGGCTGCGGCATCCGGCTCCCGTGGGGGCTCGAGTTCCACGACGTGAGCGAGGTCCGGTATCGGATCGAGCAGCGGCCCACCGTCACGCTCACGACTCACGGCTTCACCGCGGCGGGCGGCGTGCTCGTCGCCACCGTGACCGGGACGGGACAGGACGGAGCGCCCCGCGCCACCACCTACCGCACCGACGACTGGAGTCTGCGGGGCGACGTCGAGTTCACCGCGGAGGGGCTGCGGCTGACGGTGTGGTGAGGGCGTGCGTCAGAACTGCACGCGCGGGGGCTCGGAGATCGCGCCGCTGTCGGCGACCTCGAAGAACTCGCGCTCGGTGAAACCCAGGCCCTTTGCGAAGAGATTGTTGGGGAAGACCTTGATCTTGGTGTTCAGCTCGCGCACGCCGCCGTTGTAGAAGCGTCGAGCCGCCTGGATCTTGTCTTCCGTGTCGACCAGCGACTGCTGCAGCTGGAGGTAGTTCTGGCTCGCCTGCAACTGCGGATAGGCCTCCGCCACGGCGAACAGGCTGCGCAGCGCCTGCTGGAGGTGTCCCTCGGCGATGCCGGCCTCACCGGGGCCGCTCGCGGTGAGGGTCTCGGCACGCGCCCGCGTGACGTTCTCGAACACGGCCTTCTCGTGCGAGGCGTAGCCCTTGACGGTCTCGATCAGGTTGGGGATGAGGTCCGCTCGGCGCTTGAGCTGAACCGTGATGCCGCTCCACGCCTCGTCCACGCGCACGTTGAGCTGCACGAGCGAGTTGTATGTGGCCCAGAGATAGATGCCGACGAGCAGGATCACCCCGACGACGATCAGTACCGGCACGAGCCATTCCATCAGAGCCCCACCCTTCCTCGTGTTTCTCTCATCCTAGACGCGCATGCTGCGCGTGGACTGGGCGCGTCAGCCGCCGGCCGCATCACGCGCCGAGCACCCGGTCCAGGTAGCGGTTGGTGAAGCGCCGTTCGGGGTCGAGCCGGTCCCGTAGCCCCACGAAGTCGTCGAACCGCGGGTACACCGCGCGCAGCGACTCCGCGTCCTGCGTGTGCAGCTTCCCCCAGTGCGGCCGGCCGCCGTGCTCCCTCATGATCCGCTCCACGGCCTCGAAGTACGCCGTGGGATCGGCACGCCAATAGCGATGCACGGCGATGTACGCGCTGGCGCGCCCGTGTGCCGTGGAGAGCCAGCGATCGTCCGCGGCGGCGAAACGCACCTCGATCGGGAACTCGATCCGCCAGCCGCGGTCCGCGATCAGCTGCTGCACCGCGCGGAATGCGGGGACGACCGCGTCCGCGGGGATCGCGTACTCCATCTCGCGGAACCGCACCGTGCGGCTCTGGGTGAGCACCCGGTGCGACAGATCGGTGTACTCGCGATCGCCCGTGAGCCGGACGGCCAGGCGGCTGAACGGCGGCGTGACCGCCGGCACCAGCTGACCGGCCGCACACACCACGCGGTACACGCCGTTGGAGAGCAGACTCTCGTCCACCCACCGGCCCAGGACGGGCAGCGGCTTGCGGACCGTCGACTCCGGAAGCCGCGTCTGCCGCTTGGTGAGGGCGACGTCGGTGTGCGGGAACCAATAGAACTCGAAGTGGTCGGACGCGGCGACACGCTCGTGCACGGACGACAGCACGTCGTCGAGCGGCACGGGCTCGTCGATCGCGTGCAGGACGAACGACGGGACGCACTGCAGCGTCACCTCGACGATGATGCCCAGGGCCCCGAGACCCACGGCCACCGCGGGCAGAAGTTCGGGCTGGTGCTGCTCGTCGATCCGGAGGAACTCGCCCGCGGCCGTGATCAGCGTGACGCCGACGACCTGGGTCGCGAGCCCGCCGAACGTCGCACCGGTTCCGTGCGTGCCGGTCGAGATGGCGCCGGAGATCGACTGACGGTCGATGTCGCCGAGGTTCTGCATCGCCAGGCCGTACGGCGCGAGCAGCCCGGGGATCCGGTGCAGGCGGGTACCGGCGAGGAGGCTCACACGTCCGGATGCGGCGTCTGCGGACTCGAGCCCCTGCAGGTCGTCCAGTTCGAGCAGCACGCCGGGGGCGACGGCGATCCCGGTGAAGCTGTGGCCGGCGCCGACGGCCTTGATCGTCAGGCCCTGCTTCGCGGCGGCCCGCACGGCGCGCTGCACGCCCTCGGGGCTGCGCGGGCGCTCGACGCGGACGGGACGCACCGACGCCGAGCGGCCCCAGTTCTGCCAGGTGCCGCCGATGCGCGTCACAGGAACGCCTTCCCCTCGCCGCGGTACGTCGGCAGCTCGTCGATGACCTCGTCGCCCGACACCAGGTGATAGCGGTCGATCCGCTCGGCCGGCTCGCCGCTCTTCGCGTGGCGGAACCAGACCCGATCACCCACGCCGAGGGTCGCGGCGTTCGGGCCGCGGAGGGGGGTCTGCACCTCGCCCGCGG
>NZ_JBSHIM010000021.1:0-4110 GCF_053618975.1 Microbacterium sp. NPDC055599
CCCCCGAGGGGATGCGGCGCTCCGGTGTCACGGTGTCACTCGGCGGCGGCGATCTTCTTCGCGTCGTCGGTGTTGAGCACGCGGAACAGCACCGCGGCGATGATCGCGCCGACGGCCGGGGCCACGATGTAGAGCCACAGCGAGCTCCACGCGAAGTGGCCGCTGACCGAGAGGCCGAGGGCCACGGCGGGGTTGAAGCCGCCGCCCGAGATGGAGCCGACGGTCGCGGCGCCGATGAACACGGTGGCGCCGATCGCGAGGCCGTAGAACGAGTTGCCCGCGGTGTCCTTCGACGTGGCGGAGTTCAGCACGACCCACACGAGGATGAGCGTGAACAGCGCCTCGACCAGGAACGCCGGGCCGACCTCGATCACCATGGCCTTGTCGCCCGCGGGCCAGACGGCGAGCGCGGCGAGGGCGGCGAGCGCGCCACCCACGAACTGGGCGATCAGGTAGGCGATGAAGTCGGCGACGCTGAGGCCGCCGCGGAGGAAGACGCCGAGCGAGACGGCGGGGTTCAGGTGAGCGCCGGAGATGTGGCCCGTGGAGTACACGAGCACCATCAGTGTGAAGCCGATCGCGAGCGGCGTCAGCGGGCTGCCGCTGTTGACGGCCGCGATGATCGCGAGGACGAAGAGGAAGGTGGCGATCGCTTCGGCGATGGCCTTCCGCGGTGTACCGGTCATGAGTGTGCCCTTTTCTGTGGAACCGAAGGCGGCCACCCCGTCCGCTCGGCAATTCGTAGCCGACGACCCGCCTTGCGGCACTGAGGATAGCGGCCGCGGTGGGCCGGGAGGCGGAGCCGCGCGGTCTTTTCTGGGAAAACGCTGGACGGGGCGCTGTCGCACCCGAGGACGGTGCAAGGCCGAAGGCTTCGCGCATGCCCCGCACCCCTGTCAAGCCCGTCGCCCGCCGCCGCCCGCACCCCTAGCGTGCGAGCATGACCTCCCAGACTGCGCCCGCGACCGAGGCGCCCACCAAGCTGCGGCGCGCCATCACCGGCCCCCTGCTCTACGCCTTCATCCTCGGCGACGTGCTGGGCGCGGGCATCTACGCGCTCATGGGGGTGCTGTCGGGCAAGGTCGGCGGGCTGTTGTGGGCGCCCCTGGTGCTGGCGCTCCTGCTCGCGCTGCTCACGGCGGGCTCCTACGCCGAGCTCGTCACGAAATACCCGCGCGCGGGCGGCGCCGCGGTGTTCGCGGAGCGCGCCTTCCACAGCCCGCTGGTGTCGTTCCTGGTGGGCTTCAGCATGCTCGCGGCCGGGGTGACGAGTGCCGCGGGGCTGGCTATCGCCTTCGCCGGCGACTACCTCAGCACCTTCGTCGACCTGCCGACCATCCCCGTCGCGATCGCGTTCCTCGCGCTCGTCGGCCTGCTGAACGCCCGGGGGATCCGCGAGTCGATGGGCGCGAACCTCGTGATGACCGCGATCGAGCTCAGCGGCCTGGTGATCGTGATCGTCGTCGTCGCGATCTTCGTGGGCGGCGGCGGTGGCGACGTGTCGCGCGCGATGGCCGCGCCCGAGGGGTCGAACGTGGCGATCGCCGTGCTCTCCGGAGCCGTGATCGCGTACTACTCGTTCGTCGGGTTCGAGACCTCGGCGAACATGATCGAAGAGGTGAAGGACCCGCGCCGCACGTACCCGCGGGCGCTCTTCGCCGCCCTGATCACCGCCGGCGTCGTGTACGTGCTCGTGGGGCTCGCGAGCGCGATCGCCCTCCCGTCGTCCGAACTGCAGGAGTCCAGCGGCCCGCTGCTCGCCGTGGTGGAGGCCACCGGGGTGAACGTGCCGTCGTGGCTGTTCAGCCTCATCGCCCTCATCGCCGTGGCCAACGGCGCCCTGTTGACCATGATCATGGTCAGCCGCCTCACGTACGGCATGGCCGAGCAGAACCTGTTGCCGTCCGTGCTCGGACGCGTGCTGCCGAAGCGGAAGACCCCGTGGGTCGCGATCCTCACCACGACCCTCGTCGCGATGGGCCTCACGCTCGTCGGCGACCTGGCCACTCTGGCCGAGACCGTGGTGCTGCTGCTGCTCGTCGTGTTCCTCAGCGTGAACGTGTCGGTGCTGGTGCTGCGGCGCGACCGCGTGGAGCACGACCACTTCCGCGTGTGGACCTTCGTGCCGGTGCTGGGCGTCGGGTCGTGCATCCTGCTGCTCACCCAGCAGCGTGCGCAGGTGTGGCTGTTCGGCGCGGTCCTGCTCGCGGTGGGCGGGGTGCTGTACGCCGTGGCACGCTGGACGCGTTCCCGTTCGACGACCGACGACCAGAAGGAGCATCATGAGCACGCCTGACCACGACCGCACCGGCGACGACCGCGAGAGCTTCGAGGAGAACCGGCACGACCAGCTCACCTCGGCTCCCGATGCGACCGAGGCCGACGCCGCCCCCCGCATCGACGTGAGCGAGCACGACGGCACCACGCGCGTCGACATCCGCGACGACGCCGAGGTGCGCCCGGGCCCCGGCCCCGGCATGCCCGAGGCCGACGGCGAGGACTGACCCCGAACGTACGAACGCCCGCTCTCCTCCCCGGGGAGCGGGCGTTCGCGTGTGCGCCGCGATCAGAACAGCGTGTAGCCGCCGTCGACCACGAGCACGGTGCCCGACATGAAGCTCGCCGCGTCGGAGGCGAGGAACACGACGGACGGGCTGACCTCGCTCGGCGTGGCGTAGCGCTGCTGAGCCGAGTCCTCGATCCAGAAGCGGCGGAAGCGCGGCTCGTCCACCGGCGACATGTCGGTCTTGATGTATCCGGGCGCGACGGCGTTGACCCGCACGCCGGACGGGGCCCACTCCGCCGCGAGCGACTTGGTGAGGTGGTGCACCGCGGCCTTGGAGGCGTTGTACGCCGGCTGGAACTGCGGACGGTTCACGATCTGCGCCGAGATCGAGCCCACGTTCACGATCGACCCGGAGCCGCGGGCGACCATGTGCGCGCCGACGGTCTGCGACATCCGCCACAGGGCCGTGAGGTTCGTGTCGATCACGTGCGACCACTCGTCGTCGGTCACCTCGAGCGCCGGACGGTGGATGCACGCCCCGGCGTTGTTGATGAGGACGTCGAGGCGTCCGCCCGCGGCGTCGATGGCCTCGGCGGCGATGCGGTCGACCGACGCACGGTCGGTCAGGTCGCCCAGCACCACCCAGGCCCGGCGCCCCACGGCCTCGATCTCCGCCGCGGTCTCGCGTGCCGCCGCTTCGTCGCGGCCGTGCACGACCACGTCGGCTCCAGCCTCGGCGAGCGCGCGGGCGAACTCCCGTCCGAGGCCGCGCGTGGCGCCCGTGACGAGGGCGGTGCGGTCGGTGAGGGCGAATGTGTCCATGACGCTCATGCGTCGTCTCCTTCGGTCGGGGTGAGGATCGCGTCGGCCCGGTGGCGAGTCGCGCGGATGAGGTCGGCGTTGGGGCCGTCGACGTGGGTCGCCCAGGCGACGGCGTCGTCGTGGGAGCGGCCGTGGGCCTCGTGACGGGCGACGAGGCGGCGCACGCGCAGTCCGTCGGGCACGTCGAGGTACCAGACCTCGTCGAGCAGCGGGCGCACGCGCTCCCAGCCGCCCGCGTCGTGCAGCAGGTAGTTGCCCTCGACCACGATCACGCGGTCGGAGGCGGAGAGCGGGAGGGCGCCGGCGACCGCGGCGTCGAGGTCGCGGTCGAAGCGCGGGGCGAGCACGGCCTCGCCCGCGCGGAGTCGGGTGAGCAGGGCGGCGAAGCCGTGCACGTCGAAGGTCTCCGGGGCGCCCTTGCGGTCGCGCAGTCCGAGACGGTCGAGGTGCTCGTTGGCGAGGTGGAACCCGTCCATCGGCAGTACGGGCTGCCCCAGGGCGGCGGCGAGCGTCGACTTGCCGGCGCCGGGCGGCCCGACGACGCCGAGCAGGAACGGACGTGCGTCGCGGGAGAGCTCGCGCACCCGGACGGGGGCGTCGGCGGCGGTCAGTGCGCGCATCGGGGTCTTTCGGGGAGGGGACGGGCGGGGGCACGGGCCGGGGGGGGGGGGGGGGGGGCCCCCCCCCCCCCCCCCCCTCCCCCCCCCCCCCCCCCCCCCCCCCTCCCCCCCCCCCCCCCCCCCCCCCCCCCCCCCCCCCCCCCCCCCCCCCTCCCCCCCCCC